>NZ_CP125984.1:47500-302500 GCF_050859005.1 Sporosarcina sp. UB5 | reverse complement strand
TGAGCTGTGATGGCGAGGGGAATTATCCCCGGAGTCCCTGATTTCACACTGCCAAGAAAAGCCTCTAGCGAGGCGGGAGGTGCCCGTACCGCAAACCGACACAGGTAGGCGAGGAGAGAATCCTAAGGTGATCGAGAGAACTCTCGTTAAGGAACTCGGCAAAATGACCCCGTAACTTCGGGAGAAGGGGTGCTCTGGTAGGGTGTTAAAGCCCGAGAGAGCCGCAGTGAATAGGCCCAGGCGACTGTTTAGCAAAAACACAGGTCTCTGCAAAACCGTAAGGTGACGTATAGGGGCTGACGCCTGCCCGGTGCTGGAAGGTTAAGAGGAGAGGTCAGCGCAAGCGAAGCTTCGAATTGAAGCCCCAGTAAACGGCGGCCGTAACTATAACGGTCCTAAGGTAGCGAAATTCCTTGTCGGGTAAGTTCCGACCCGCACGAAAGGCGTAACGATCTGGGCACTGTCTCAACGAGAGACTCGGTGAAATTATAATATGCGTGAAGATGCGCATTACCCGCGACAGGACGGAAAGACCCCGTGGAGCTTTACTGTAGCCTGATATTGAATTCCGGTGCAGCCTGTACAGGATAGGTAGGAGCCTTGGAATCCGGAGCGCCAGCTTCGGAGGAGGCAATGGTGGGATACTACCCTGGCTGTATTGGACTTCTAACCCTTGCCCGTGATCCGGGCAGGAGACAGTGTCAGGTGGGCAGTTTGACTGGGGCGGTCGCCTCCTAAAGTGTAACGGAGGCGCCCAAAGGTTCCCTCAGAATGGTTGGACATCATTCGTAGAGTGCAAAGGCATAAGGGAGCTTGACTGCGAGACCTACAAGTCGAGCAGGGTCGAAAGACGGGCTTAGTGATCCGGTGGTTCCGCATGGAAGGGCCATCGCTCAACGGATAAAAGCTACCCCGGGGATAACAGGCTTATCTCCCCCAAGAGTCCACATCGACGGGGAGGTTTGGCACCTCGATGTCGGCTCATCGCATCCTGGGGCTGTAGTCGGTCCCAAGGGTTGGGCTGTTCGCCCATTAAAGCGGTACGCGAGCTGGGTTCAGAACGTCGTGAGACAGTTCGGTCCCTATCCGTCGCGGGCGCAGGAAATTTGAGAGGAGCTGTCCTTAGTACGAGAGGACCGGGATGGACATACCGCTGGTGTACCAGTTGTCTTGCCAAAGGCATCGCTGGGTAGCTATGTATGGACGGGATAAATGCTGAAAGCATCTAAGCATGAAGCCCCCCTCAAGATGAGATTTCCCATTACATTTGTAAGTAAGATCCCTCAAAGAAGATGAGGTGGATAGGTCCGGGGTGGAAGCGTGGCGACACGTGCAGCTGACGGATACTAATCGATCGAGGACTTAACCTTATAAGTTAATTAAGTACGGTTGAACTTGAAGTTCAGCAACAATGTTAGTTTTATCCGGTTTTGAGCGAACAAAATAATTTATTTTGAAAAACGCTTGACAAATTCACTAGATTTGATATAATAATACTTGTCTTGTGAAAAAAGTAGTCCAGTGATGATGGCGAAGAGGTCACACCCGTTCCCATACCGAACACGGAAGTTAAGCTCTTCAGCGCTGATGGTAGTAGGGGGCTTCCCCCTGTGAGAGTAAGACGTCGCTGGGCTGTCATTTCTAAGATGACCGTAATAAGTCACTGAGATCTTATTATAGCATTATTCCGCAGTAGCTCAGTGGTAGAGCAATCGGCTGTTAACCGATCGGTCGTAGGTTCGAATCCTACCTGCGGAGCCAATTGGAGAGCTGTCCGAGTGGCCGAAGGAGCACGATTGGAAATCGTGTATACGTTTATCGCGTATCAAGGGTTCAAATCCCTTGCTCTCCGCCAGATTTATTTCCTACTTACATATGGCCCCTTGGTCAAGCGGTTAAGACACCGCCCTTTCACGGCGGTAACACGGGTTCGAATCCCGTAGGGGTCACCATTTTTAAAACCTAAGAATTATAGCGGATCCCGTAAAAATTGGGAGAAGCGAGTAGGACAAGGAAGCGATTGAGAGAGGGAAGGAGCGTACCACGGTACGTGACTGACTGAACGAATGAAGCTGACGCAGTAATGCGAAGCTTATCGCAATTTTAACTGGAGGATTAGCTCAGCTGGGAGAGCACCTGCCTTACAAGCAGGGGGTCGGCGGTTCGAACCCGTCATCCTCCACCATTTATAACTTAACTTATCTGAACTGAATGCGCAGGATTTAAATTTCTTGCAACTAGCATTATCGCGGGGTGGAGCAGTGGCAGCTCGTCGGGCTCATAATCCGAAGGTCGCAGGTTCAAATCCTGCCTCCGCAACCAAATTGTATAATTCACTTAAAGTAAGTTGTAACAGAGTTTTAAAGCAAAACTGAATGCGTAGGATTTAAATTCCCTACAACTAACATTATCGCGGGGTGGAGCAGTGGTAGCTCGTCGGGCTCATAACCCGAAGGTCGTAGGTTCAAATCCTGCCCCCGCAACCAAAAGGTCCCGTGGTGTAGCGGTTAACATGCCTGCCTGTCACGCAGGAGATCGCCGGTTCGATCCCGGTCGGGACCGCCATTTTATGTGGCTCAGTAGCTCAGTCGGTAGAGCAAAGGACTGAAAATCCTTGTGTCGGCGGTTCGATTCCGTCCTGAGCCACCATTTTAATACTATGCCGGTGTAGCTCAGTTGGTAGAGCAACTGACTTGTAATCAGTAGGTCGTGGGTTCGACTCCTATCGCCGGCATATTCCTTTCTTGGTGGGGTAGCGAAGTGGCTAAACGCGGCGGACTGTAAATCCGCTCCCTCAGGGTTCGGCGGTTCGAATCCGTCCCCCACCACCATTTATCTTACAGGGGCATAGTTTAACGGTAGAATAGAGGTCTCCAAAACCTTTGGTGTGGGTTCGATTCCTACTGCCCCTGCCATTACTGTTTTAAATCTATATAATGGCGGTTGTGGCGAAGTGGTTAACGCATCGGATTGTGGTTCCGACACTCGAGGGTTCGATTCCCTTCAGCCGCCCCATCCATACAAGTTTCTAATTTCATATATATGTTTTTATAATGGCGATTGTGGCGAAGTGGTTAACGCATCGGATTGTGGTTCCGACACTCGAGGGTTCGATTCCCTTCAGTCGCCCCATTTACTTTTGGGGTATAGCCAAGCGGTAAGGCAACGGACTTTGACTCCGTCATTCGTTGGTTCGAATCCAGCTACCCCAGTTTCGCGGAAGTAGTTCAGTGGTAGAATACGACCTTGCCAAGGTCGGGGTCGCGGGTTCGAATCCCGTCTTCCGCTCCATTTTTCTTACGGCGGCATAGCCAAGCGGTAAGGCACGGGTCTGCAACACCCTTACCACCGGTTCGATTCCGGTTGCCGCCTCCATATTTTATCTATGCTGTAAGTGAATAACAATTATGCCCGAGTGGTGGAATGGCAGACACGTCGCACTCAAAATGCGATGCCGCGAGGCGTGCCGGTTCAAGTCCGGCCTCGGGTATCCACGTAGAAAAGATGCAACCTTGGTTGCATCTTTTCTCTTTCCCATTTTGGGAGTTTGTTCAACCTTTTAAACGCTCCTTCCGCTTTCACGGAAAGGAGCGTTTTTTTATGGTTCTGTAATAATTGTTGTGGTATTTGATAAAGAGTTATTTCACTACAATCTTTATTAGTATGAAGGAGATTCGTTGATTGGAGCGAAAGGCGGCGACTCCTGCCGGAATAGCATGAGCTGAAGACCCTGGACTGAGCAAAGCGAAGGAAGCGGCTGAAGCCATGCCGGCGGAAAGCGACCGCCTGTAGCGCAAATCAACATTATTCATAGCAGAATGTAAGTTAAAGAAAGTTAAAAGGTGATGTGCAAATCACATCACCCCAACACTTGATTTAGAACCGTAATTACATATTGCTTGAATGAGTTCCATTCAATATAACGGAAGGACACTCTTGATTAACGACAAAACAAGAAGCCTCGCCACCACTAATGGATGTAAACATATTACCGCATGCAGTAGTCAGTTGAAGAGCTTCTTCCCTAGTCATTGAAGGACGTAGAAATAACACATGGAGTGCATCTGTTGTCTCTTCGGTAACTGCTGTACTAACGGAATCTACATAGGGGCTACCAAAGGAACTCTGTTCGTCCTTTAACTGTAGAATATGGTGCAATGAATTAAAACGGCCATTTAATCCGTCATAACCGTCTTCCTTCTCGCCAATGACCAACTGGACATTACCGACAATCTTAGACAAGTCGTAAATGCCTGCAGGAATTTCATATTGGAGAGAGAAAAATGTATTCAGATCTACCGCTGAATGAACAGATTGCAAGTAGTTCTGTTTTTTAATCCTGCGGAATAGGGCTTCTGCAGATGGCCTGTATCGGGATGGGTCTGCCCCAAAAGCTTTCCATGTCTCTCTCCATTCCTTAATGCCTGGAAAGTCTGTTAAAGGCTTCGTATCTAACTCGAAAAAGAGCTGTTCTTGGAATAATTGGAGTCTCCCTTTTAGCATTTGAGGAGATTCAGACACTGTAATTTTGGTATAATGGATAATGCCTAATTTCAAGTTAGGCATATGTTGAAATAGATTTTCATCTATCGTTATTTTCATTGTAACCACCTTTTTCATCATTCTTTTTATTAATCCTATCATAAAGGAGGCGGAACGTTGTGAATGTCGCTCAGCTACAGTTGGCATTAAAAGAATATGCAGCTACTATCGGTATCGATAAAATTGGCTTTACGACCGCAGCCCCTTTTCTTGAATTAAAAAACCGATTGCGACGTCAACAGGAATTGGGTTATCAATCCGGTTTCGAGGAAAGTGATATCGAAAAACGAACGGAACCGACGTTGCTACTGGATCGCGCAGAAAGTATTATATCGATCGCTATTGCTTACCCATCTAAAATGACAAATGCACCGAGAGGAAAGAAAGGTGAACGGCGCGGCATTTTTGCAAGGGCATCGTGGGGAATGGATTATCATCATGTCCTTCGTGAAAAGCTACAACTCCTAGAAACGTTTATTTCTGAAAAGATGCCGGAAGCGAAAATGCGATCGATGGTAGATACGGGAGAACTTGCAGATCGAGCCGTAGCTGTACGTGCAGGAATCGGCTGGTCTGGGAAAAATTGCTCGGTTATCACTCCTGAGTTTGGCTCGTACGTTTACTTAGGAGAGATGATTACAAATATCCCGTTTGCACCTGATGTTCCAATGGAAGATCAATGTGGCGACTGTACACTCTGTTTGGATGCTTGTCCAACAGGAGCCTTAATTCAAGGCGGTCAAATTAATGCTCAACGGTGCATTGCCTTTTTGACCCAGACGAAAAAAACGGTACCTGAAGAATTTCGTGCGAAAATCGGAAATAGAGTATACGGATGCGATACTTGCCAAACTGTTTGTCCGAAAAATAAAGGGAAATACAATCTTCATCAACCTGAATTTCAGCCGGAACCGGAATTGGCAAAACCACTCCTCTTGCCGATGCTCAGTTTATCGAATCGTCAATTCAAGGAAACTTACGGGCATATGGCGGGTTCGTGGAGAGGGAAGAATCCAATTCAGAGGAATGCCATTCTCGCAATCGCACACTTTAAAGACGAGACGGCCGTGCCCGCTTTGGCAGAGCTGCTCATGAACGATCAACGTCCAGTTATCCGAAGTACAGCAGTATGGGCGCTCGGACAAATCGGAACGAGTGAAGCAATCGAAGCAGTCGTAAAGGCGAAAGAGATTGAAATGGATTCCGAAGTACAGGATGAGATGGAAAAAGTATTGGAAACTAAATGAAGGAAGTGCTGAAATGGCGATACATGTCGCATTATTTGAACCACAGATTCCAGCGAATACCGGGAATATCGCGCGCACATGCGCTGGTACAGGAACGAAACTGCATCTAATAAAACCGCTCGGATTTTCTACTGATGATAAAATGCTTAAGCGGGCAGGATTGGATTATTGGCAATACGTCGATATAACGTATCATGAGGGGATAGAGGAGTTTCTAGACGCTTATCCAGAAGCGCAGTTTTACTTCATTACGAAATTCGGTGAGAAGAATTACTCAGACTTTAATTATTCTGACCAATCTAAAGATGTCTTCTTCGTTTTTGGAAAAGAGACGACCGGCTTGCCTACTGAAGTAACTACTCGTTACAAGGAGAAATGCCTTCGTATTCCAATGAATGATCACATTCGATCATTAAACCTATCTAACACAGCTGCCATTCTTATCTACGAGGCACTGCGGCAACAATCATTTCTAGATTTGAAATAAAAAACGGGACAGCCATTTAAGGCATGTCCCGTTTTAGTATTCTTATTTTCTTACTTTACCTGGCTTATCTTCGTATCCACCTGTAAAAATTGCCGATAGAAACGCAAAGCATACTGCTAGAATAAGGATTAGTTTCATCAGATGTACCTCCTGTAAAATCATAAGTCCTTCTTATAGTATACCTTATAATGTATTGAATTGAAATGTCTGAACCGAAAAATTGTGTCAATTCGATTAACAATACAATTCTTTAATCGTCAAACTTACGTATTCCAGGTACAATGAAAATAAAACCACATAGGAGGAGAGTAGAATGAATTATTTCAACGGCATAGTGAAACTAGCGAACGGCGTTGAAATGCCTCAGCTTGGCCTAGGCGTTTATAAGATGACTGACTCTACAGAAACAATACGGGCGATTTCACATGCCTTAGAAGTGGGCTATCGGGCTATTGATACTGCAGCAATTTATGAGAATGAGAGAGAGACTGGCGAAGCAATTCGACAATCGGGCATCCCGAGGGAGCAGCTGTTCATTACATCGAAAGTGTGGAACACGGACCAAGGGTATGATGAGACGTTGAAAGCATTTGAAGCTTCATTGCAACGACTTGGATTGGATTATCTGGATCTCTACTTAACGCATTGGCCTGTCGGGGAAACATTTGTCGATACATATCGTGCAATCGAGCGACTCTATGAAGAAAAGCTAATTCGGGCTACAGGCGTGTCCAATCATCATATCCACCATCTCGAGAAGGTTTTTAACGTTGCAAATGTAAAGCCGATGGTGAATCAGATTGAATTACATCCTTGGCTAACACAGGAGCCATTACGCAACTTCTGTAATGAACAGGGAATTGTAATCACTTCATGGTCCCCGCTAGCTAGAGGAAGACTGATGGATGAACCAGTATTAGAGCAAATTGGATTAAAGTACGGAAAAACTCCAGCGCAAGTCATCATCAGGTGGCATTTGCAACACGGATTTGTCGTCATCCCTAAATCGGTTACTCCGTCACGGATCTCGTCAAATATTAGTGTGAAAGACTTCGAGCTAACGCAGGAAGATATGATGAAAATCGATGCCTTGAATCGTAATGAGCGAACGGGTACAAATCCTGAAAAGTTCGATGAGGCGTGAATGGTTATTAATAAACAAAAAACCGCGGAATTGATCCGCGGTTTTTCATTTTGCTTCAATTGTTGTAAGTTCTTTTGTAAATGGGTGGATAAAGGAAACTTTCGTTGCGATTAATCGATAGTTACCATCCGTTGTTTCGCTTCCGCCATAAAGTGTATCGCCTTTGACGGGATGACCAATATGGGAAAAGTGGACGCGAATTTGATGCGTCCTGCCCGTTTCAAGGCTCGCTTCTACTAGCGTCGACTCATCATTCCGTTCAATGACGCGGTAACGGGTAATCGCATCTTGCCCGCCAGGTGAAACTCTGCGTCTTGTAGGATGGTGGCGGTCTCGCCCAATCGGGTATTGAAGAGTCCCTCTCATTCGTTTTACACGTCCATCGACTTCTGCATGATAAATGCGTGTAATGGCACGTTCTTCGATCATTCGGTCGAACAGCGCTTTTGCAATCGGGTGCTTCGCAATGAGCACAATTCCTTCTGTTCCTTTGTCAAGGCGATGGATATGCTCTGCGTACGCTCCGCCGTTCCGAACGACATGAGCCATAACGGCATTCATGAACGTCCCACCCTCATCTGTTTCATCTGGATGGATGGCCATGCCCGCTGGTTTCAAAGCTGCAAGTATATGTTCATCCTCGAATAGGATGGAGACTGTGACGTGCTCATCCGGCTTGTACGAAGAGTAGACGTCTTTGAAGTGAAAGACCAATTCAGTCCCCGCTTCCAATGGCGTGCGCCACTCGAGAGGGTGACCAGCTGTATCCATGACAGCCTTGTCCATCCGCATTTGGTGGACAGTCTTTTTTCCTGCCTTCCAGTCATCCCGAAGTATTTCTTCTACTGTCAATCCTTCCTCACTTGTTCGATAACGGAAGGACGTAGTTAACTTATCCATCATTGCGCATCGTACGCATCGAAGAAGGCACGGATATCTTCTTCAGGATTTGTAGGTAGACCGACGGAACGGGCAACTTCTTTTCCGTCTTTATAATGAACAAGTGTCGGCCAAGATGTGATGCCATACGGTTGCGATTCATTTTCGAACTCCAGCATATTGTACTGATACACATGAATCCCTTTTTCTTCCGCAATCGGCATTAGAATTGGCGTCATCTCCATGCAATACGGGCATGTTGGAGAAAAGAAGTAAGCTGTGACAGACTCTCCGGAAGTAACTTTTTCAAAAAGCTCATCCGGAAGGACGATATTGCTGTAATTTTTATTGCCGAGCAAATCAATCGTCGCTTGTTCAAGTTTCTTCGTTCCATATGGATTGTCCTTCAACTTTTCTTTGTTGGATTGATTATTCAGCACGATAATTAAAGCGAAGATGGCGACGATAACACCGCCGATAACTAGTAGTTTTTTCATTTCAATTAGACTCCTTTTGCCATTTCAATAAGAAAAGGCTTGTAATGAGGATTAGCACGAATGCCGTCAATGCCATAAACGGAATCGTGATGAATCCAAAGTAGTTTACATACTGTCCAGTACAGGGTACATTTCCGCAAGCCGGTGCGCTATCCCGTAAAAAACTCAGTTTCTGGATACTATAATGATAAAGTGAAATGGAACCACCGACAATTGCGAAAACAGCTGTCGTCAATGCTATTTTTGCGTTCTTCTGGAATAAAGCAACTCCCGTCATCAATACGATCGGATACATGAGGATCCGTTGATACCAGCAAAGAGTGCAAGGTTCATAACCCCTTACATCGGAAAAGTATAAAGACCCTAATGTGGCGATGAGGGAAATTGTGAAAATAAAAACAAGGCCATTTTCCAACCGTTTGTGCATATTGTCAACTCCTATTTCTAACACTCCTCTTTGATTATACGGTGTGGGTGTATCCATGTAAAATAATCGGAACCCCTATGATTGTTTAGTAAATAAAAAGACGGCATCACCCTTTTACATAGGATGATGCCGTCTTTTTTTACGTCTAGACTCCGGGCGCTCAAAAAACTTGCTCCCAACGCTGCGCTTGTGGTCGCAAAAGCCGTTCTTCGTGACGGCTTTGCCTGTCGCCTCTAAGCAGGCGCCCTGCGCTTTTGTTTAAGTCTCAACTTGTACGTCTGTTAATTCGTTTGATTTGTTTCTCATGACTTCCAAGTAGAGGATGTGATGTCCTTCTACATCTTTCACAGTGAACTCATATCCTTGTTCAATAATCTTTTCACCTGGAACAGCTTCAAAACGTTCGGACATGAACCAGCCGCCGATCGTATCGATATGCTCTTCATCGATGTCGATATCGAGAACATCGTTAACGTTTTCAATTAACATTTTCGCGTCCAATATATAATGGTTTTCATTAATCTTCTGTACTTCAGGTACTTCATCTATATCAAATTCGTCTTGAATCTCTCCGACGATTTCTTCTAAAATATCTTCAATCGTCACGAGTCCGGAAGTCCCTCCGTATTCATCCATAAGAATGGCCATATGGATCCGTTCACGTTGGATTTTCAATAATAGGTCGCCGATTGCCATCGTTTCAATGACTCGGATAATCGGTTGCATATATTCACTGACAGGCTGGTCACCTGTTGTTGGATCTTTAATATATGCTGTTAATAGGTTTTTCATATTAACTAAACCGATGACATGGTCTTTATCGCCATCCGTGACAGGGTATCGTGTGAATTGCTCAACACCCATCATTTCAAACATTTCTCGCAATGTGACGTCTTTCTCGATTGTCATCATTTCGGTACGCGGTACCATGATTTCTTTAGCGAGTCGATCGTCGAACTCGAATATTTTATTAACAAATTTATATTCCGATTGGTTAATTTCCCCGCCCTTCAGGCTATCGGTCAGAATCAATCGTAATTCATCCTCGGAATGTGCCACCTCCGATTCGGATGACGATTTAAAACCAAATAGGCGGATAATAGAACGTGCCGATCCATTCATCCCTTTAATGACAGGGTACATAATTAAGTAAAAAAATATGAGCGGTTTCGCTGATGCTAGCGTAATAGCTTCAGCCCGTTGAATTGCGATCGTTTTAGGAGCCAATTCACCTACTACCACATGTAAAAACGTTACGACAGTAAATGCGATGATGAAAGACAGGATTGTCGCAGCATGTGGGGAAATTTCAAAATGGGAGAAAACCGGCTTCATAAGCAGTTTTACGGTCGGTTCACCTAGCATCCCGAGTCCTAAAGCTGTTATCGTTATGCCCAATTGACAAGCCGATAAATATTCATCGAGATTGCTGATGACTTTTTTTGCTGTGATCGCCCGGCGGTTCCCTTCCGCAACAAGCTGGTTGATCCGTGTTGTTCGTACTTTCACTATTGCAAATTCACTCGCAACAAAAAATGCGGTGAGTGCGATCAAGGCAGCAAAGGCTGCCAATCGTATGGCAATTTCCAAATAAGTTTACTTTGCTCCGCACCCGAATGAGGGGTAGAACAAAGTGCACACCTCCTGTAAAGTTAAAATGGTTAGTTAAGATAATAATAAATTATTTACAAGAAAAAAACAAATGGTATTGCTTACATTTTGTATAATGGGTAGAGTACGTTTTGGAGGTGCAGTTTTGAAGAAACAGAAAAACGCATTTGAAATTTTACGCACATCATTGCTGTTAGGACTGACGTCATTCGGAGGTCCTGCAGCTCATATCGGTTATTTCCGGGATGAATATGTGAAGAAAAAGAAGTGGCTCGACGATAAAATGTATGCAGATATCGTGGCGTTATGCCAGTTTTTGCCCGGTCCTGCGAGCTCGCAAGTCGGGATTGCAATTGGGTTGATGCGTGGAGGATTACTCGGAGGAATTCTTTCGTGGATCGGGTTCACATTGCCGTCGGTATTGCTGTTAATGGCATTTGCTTGGTTAATTTCATCGACGGCATCTTTTGACATCGGTTGGATTAAAGGATTGAAAATTGTCGCAGTCGCTGTCGTAGCACATGCATTAGTCGGGATGAGCAAGTCATTGACTCCTGATCGGCCGAGAATAACATTAGCTCTTATTGCAGCAATTATGACCTTATTAATACCTACAGCGATTGGACAAATTGCTATTATCATAAGTGCAGGATTCGTCGGGTATGCGCTATACCGAAAAGAGAAAGCACCGAAGCCTGAACCAATCAATCTTTCATTCGGAAAGAAGACGGGAGTGGCGGCATGGACAATCTTTTTCCTGCTGCTCATAGTAGTGCCTGCGATTAGGACTTTCATTGAAAATACGTTTATCTCGATTTTTGACATATTCTATCGTGTCGGTTCCATTGTTTTCGGGGGAGGGCATGTCGTCTTACCGATGCTAGAACGAGAAGTCGTGCCGGCAGGTTGGATGGATGCTGAGACGTTCATCGCTGGATACGGGGCAGCACAAGCTGTACCTGGACCGCTCTTTACGTTAGCCGGCTATTTAGGCCAGTTGATGAATGGACCGTCGGGAGCTGCGGTCGCGGTCATCGCGATGTTCTTGCCTTCATTCTTACTCGTCATTGGTACATTACCATTTTGGTCTGCGATCCGTTCGAAGCCCGGAATTCAAGCAGCTTTGAAAGGTGTGAATGCGGCAGTAGTCGGTATTTTACTAGCGGCATTGTATGATCCTGTATTCACGAGTTCAATCGGTTCGGCCGTAGATTTCGGGATCGCAATCATCGCTTTCGGTCTTTTAATGTATTACAAGATGGCTCCTTGGCTTGTTGTGTTTATTACCGCTGCATTAGGAGCGCTGTCCTATCTATTTATAGGGTAAGTCATATTGGCTTTATTTCGTGCGTACAATGAAAAATGCCAGGAATAATACTCCTGGCATTCCCGTACTATATGTTACTTGCCGTGGGATAACGGGTTAGTCGTTCAGTAGCCGATATAAAATAATTAATGAGAATTGTGTAGGAATGTATTGACAAATTGAAATTGTCAGTGGTACTGTTGAATTATTCGAAAATCGAAATAGTGAGGAAGGTGCGGAAAATGAAAAAAGTACTTCTTATCAAACAGCAACTTAATATGAATTCCGTGCTGACCTGCTCTTTTTCTATTCTATGAAATGTATTAGGACGGCATGACATCGTCGTCCCTATTTTTTGAGCACACGCTTATCTTTAGGAGGCGTGTGCTTTTTTGTCTTTAAATCGAATTTTCGGTATTTTCACGTTTGACGTGTAAAATATATAAAACGTTAAGAAAGGAGCGCTGATCATGAACATTGTAAATCAGCAACGGAAACTAGTAAAAAAGGAATCTCTAGATAGTGGATAGTTTAAGAAATGAAGGAAGAAGGTTGAATGTATGTTTTCGGTTTTATTTAAGCTAAAGTGGTTTTTCAAGGAAAATCGCAAGAGATATACGATTGCACTCGTCCTATTAATGTTGGCGAATGTACTCGTTATTTTACCTCCATGGTTGATCGGGCAGGCGATTGATACGATCTATACGAATTCGATGACGACGCAATTGCTTACTCTATTCATTGGTGCAATGTTTGCCATTATGCTTCTCTCGTATGTTGGCAACTTTGTCTGGCAGTACCAGCTTTTCGGTGGGGCGTATGTCATTGAACGTCAATTAAGGACGCGGCTCATGCGCCATTTCCTGAAGATGACACCGACATTTTATGAGAAAAACAAAACAGGCGATTTGATGGCGCGTTCGACGAATGACCTTCGCGCGATTTCAGAGACGGCCGGATTTGGAATTATGACGCTCGTCGATTCGACTGCGTATTTAGGGACGCTCATTATTACGATGGGCTTTGTCGTCTCCTGGAAGTTAACGCTTGCGGCGCTTTTGCCGTTACCGATTTTAGCCTTCATTTTGCAAGTGCTCGGAAAGAAAATTCACGAACGGTATATGACTGCACAAGAGGCGTTCGGGGAGCTGAATGATAACGTTCTCGAGGCCGTGGCGGGTGTCCGGGTCGTCCGTGCATATGTACAGGAGCGTGCTTCTGAGCAAAAGTTTGCGGATATGACGGAAGACGTGTACAAGAAAAATATGCATGTTGTCAAGATCGATGCACTGTTCATGCCGTTTACGAAGGTGCTTACAGCATTAACGTATATGATTGGACTCGGGTATGGGGCATTTTTAGTTTCAACTGGTGAAATTACGTTAGGAAACCTTGTTACGTTTAATGTTTATTTAGGAATGACTGTTTGGCCGATGTTTGCAATTGGTGAGTTAATTAACGTGTTGCAACGTGGGAATGCTTCCTTGGATCGCGTCATGGAGACGCTTGATTATGAAGAGGATGTGAAAGATCCTGACGTGCCGGTTGACATTGATAAGCCAGAAAGTGTCGGGTTTAACGATGTCAGCTTCACGTATCCGATGTCTCACGCGGTCAACTTGGATCATATTAAACTCCAATTGGACCGAGGCCAGACGCTTGGCATTGTTGGAAAGACGGGAAGCGGAAAAACGACGTTCGTTAAGCAGCTTTTACGTGAATATCCAATGGGGGACGGAGAAATTGTTTTCTCGGATGTTGCCCTTCAATCATTAAAGAAGGATCAAGTCCGCGATTGGATCGGCTACGTGCCGCAAGATCATGTGCTGTTCTCGCGTTCAGTCCGAGATAATATCCTGTTTGGAAGGCCAGAAGCGACAGAGGAAGACATCGCGGAAACCATCCGCCTCTCTCATTTTGAAAAAGATTTAGAGATGCTCCCGGATGGCCTTGATACGCTTGTCGGGGAAAAAGGTGTCGCTCTTTCAGGGGGGCAGAAGCAACGGATTTCGATTGCACGTGCGCTTGTGAAAAACCCTGAAATCCTAATTCTCGATGACTCGCTATCCGCAGTCGATGCGAAGACGGAAGCGAAAATTATTGAGAACATCCAGTCGGAACGGTCAGGAAAAACGACGATCATTACAACGCACCGCCTATCCGCTATCCAACATGCGGATTGGATCATTGTGCTTGACGATGGGCGTGTCATTGAAGAAGGAACACACGAAGACTTGCTTGCGAACAACGGATGGTATAAAGAGCAATTCGACCGCCAGCAAATCGGGGAGGTTGAATAATATGAGTACCGGAAAACGTTTAGTGCAGTATGCGCTTGATTATAAGAAGCTATTAATTACAGGAATTGTTCTTCTCGGCGTTGCAGTTGCAGCAGATTTAATGGGACCGATGATTGCGAAGAAAATCATTGATGATCATATTGCGACATCCGTCGATAAGACAATCAATTTTACACCGATTGCCAAACTATTGGCAGTGTTTTTCAGTTTAGCAGTCGTGACGGCCATCTTGCGTTACTTCCAATATTTACTGCTACAGAAAGCTGCTAATCGAATTATCCAGAAGATGCGGAACGAATTGTATGGGCATATTCAGACGTTGCCCATCCGCTATTTCGATAACTTGCCGGCGGGGAAAGTCGTAGCGAGGATTACAAATGATACGGAAGCGATCCGGAATTTGTATGTAACGGTCGTTTCACAGTTTGCGATTAGCGGCATGTATATGCTCGGGATCTTCATTGCTCTATTTTATTTAGATCCGAAAATGGGTGCGATTACGCTATTCGTCTTGCCAGTCCTTTACGTTTGGATGAAGCTGTATCGGAAGTTCGCTTCAAAAGTGAACCATATTATCCGAAGCAAAAACAGTGAGATGAATGCGATGATCAATGAATCAATCAACGGCATGACAATCATCCAGGCTTTCCGTAGGGAAAAGCAGATGGATGGTGAATTCAATGAATTGAATGACGAGCATTATAAGTATCAAAGTAAATTATTGAAAGTTGAAGCGGCGACGTCACATAATCTCGTCGACATTATTCGTTCGTTAGCTTTCGTCTTTCTCATTTGGTATTTCGGCGGTGCATCGCTGTCTGCTGAAAGTGTTGTATCTGTCGGGATGCTATACGCGTTTGTCGATTATATAACACGTCTATTCAACCCGATTACGGGAGTTGTCAACCAGTTTGCACGTTTAGAGCATTCGCTTGTCGCTGCGGAGCGTGTCTTCACTCTGATGGATCGCGAGGGTGAGCCGGTCAGTGATGAAAAGATTGCTCGTTACCGGGGGAACGTCAGGTTTGAGGATGTATGGTTCGCATATAAGGATGAGGAATATGTGTTAAAGGACATTTCCTTCGAGGCGAAGCAAGGGGAGACTGTCGCGCTCGTCGGCCATACAGGCTCCGGAAAGAGTTCCATCATGAACTTGTTATTCCGTTTCTATGATGTATCGAAAGGGAAGATTACGATTGATGGAAAGAATATTGGGGAAATGTCCCGCCAGACAATTCGCGATCATATGGGAATCGTTTTGCAGGATCCGTATTTATTTAGCGGAACTGTGGAGTCGAATGTTAGTCTTGGTGACCCACGTATTTCACGTGAAAGAGTTCAGGAGGCACTTGATGCGGTCGGCGGTGACCGTGTGTTGAAGCATTTGCCGGGCGGTATTGACGAGCCGGTTGTGGAGAAGGGAAGCACGCTTTCCTCAGGGCAACGCCAGCTCATTTCGTTCGCACGTGCACTTGCCTTTGACCCTGCCATCCTCATATTGGACGAAGCGACGTCCAATATCGATACAGAAACAGAGGAAATTATCCAACATGCGATGGACGTATTAAAAAAGGGGCGAACGACGTTTATTATCGCCCACCGTTTATCGACGATTAAAAATGCGGACCGCATTTTAGTGCTAGACCGCGGTGAAATCGTCGAGCAAGGCAATCATGATGAATTGCTCACGCTCGGCGGACAGTATGCACAGATGTATAAGCTACAAGCTGGTACGAATGGGAATGGGAATGGGAAAGTTGGCTAATTTGTAGGTCGGGGCTGTCCAGAAAGTCGGAAAATGACTTTCTGTGACAGCTTTTTTTATTGAAATGGTTGTGCGTCCAAAGTAGGCGGTTTCGTGTCCAAAGTAGGCGGTTGCGCGTCCAAAGTGAGCGGCTGCGCGTCCAAAGTAGGCGGTTGCGCGTCCAAAGTAGGCGGTTGCGCGTCCAAAGTAGGGTGACGTACAATAGTCTGTGTAAACGTAAAAAAGATAGGGCATCCTCAAGGTTAATCACTACAAAAACCAAGGAGGATGCACTATCTATGTCTAGTATAATCGATAATCTGTTTTCTAATCAAATGGAGGAGTTAGTCAAGCAATTTGTCCAGGATAATCTTGAAACAATTATGAAAGAGGAAATGAAAAACTTCTTCGAAGTAGAACATCCTGAGCTTAAGAATAGTAAGAATGGATATTATTCGCGCATGCTCGATACAAGATACGGCCGTATAGAAGACTTGGCAGTCCCTAGAGATCGCGAGGGACATTTCCGCACCCAGCTTTTCGACCCTTACCAAAGGCGTGAAAGGTGGCTGGGTGAAACAATCATTACGATGTACCAGAACGGATTTAGCACTCGGGAAGTTGGACAATTTATCGAAAGGATTCTGGGGAACAACTACTCAGCTACAACGATCAGTAACATCACGGACGTGGTCATGGAAGATATTTTGGAATGGCAACAACGCTCACTTCACAATAGATATTCTGTGCTTTATTTGGACGGCACCTACCTAAAGCTCCGCCGGCAAGACGTTGCAAGCGAGGTTGTATATGTCATTGTTGGAGTCAGGGACGATGGTTATAGAGAAATCGTAGATTTCTTTGTGGGTGGAAATGAAAGTGCAGTAGGCTGGAAAAACATTTTGACCAGTCTCAAAAGCCGTGGGTTAGAAGAAGTATTGCTTGGTGTTTTCGATGGATTATCTGGTCTGGAACAGGCGTTTAAAGAGGTCTATCCACTGGCAGATGTGCAGCGCTGCGTGGTTCATAAAGTGAGAAATGTTATTTCTTCTGTTCGTAAGAAGGACAAGGAGCCCATTATGACAGACTTGAAGAAAGTTTATCGGGCACTTACTAAGGAAGACGCGCTTAGGTCCTTCGAAGACTTTAGAGAAAAGTGGAAGAAAGGGTATCCGAAAGTGGTCCAATCCTGGGAAGAGGATCTTGGTGTTTTACTTACATTCATGTCTTATCCCAAAGTTATTCAAAGCCAAATCTATACAACCAATATTATCGAAAGAACTATAAAGGAAATAAAAAAACGCACCAAGACTATGAACAGTTTGCCAAGTGAAAAAGCTGTCGAAAAAATAGTCTATTTAGTCGCGCAAGACTACAACGAAAAATGGGGTAAAAGGATGAGTTCTGAATTTGCTTCGGCTCATACTGCCTTAATGGAGATGTTTAGTGATCGGTATGGCAACGGTAATATTAATTAAAACTTTATAGGTTGATCTTAAGGATGCTTGTACGTAGACCGCAGATTTGACATGGAGCCTCTGCGGACATGTGAACAGGCCATGATACCAGCTATAGTAATTAGCTGGCCTCGCCTGCCAAGGCTAACATGTCCGCCCCTCCAAGTAAAATCTGCTTAACAGTCTGCGTTGTACTTACACATACTTCTTGACGGTACCCAAAGTAGTAGGCGGTTGCGCGTCCAAAGTAGGCGGTTGCGCGTCCAAAGTGAGCGGCTGCGCGTCCAAAGCGAGTGGTTGCGCGTCCAAAGCGAGCGGTTGCGCGTCCAAAGTAGGCGGTTGCGCGTCCAAAGCGAGTGGTTGCGCGTCCAAAGCGAGTGGTTCCGCGCTCAAAGCGTGCCACTCCGCGCTCAAAGCAAGTCGCTCCGCGCTCAAAGTGGGCCGCTCCGCGCTCAAAGCGTGTCGTTCCACGCTCAAAGTAGGTCACTTCGCGCTCAAAGCAAGTCGCTCTGTGCTCAAAGTGAGCTGTCTCGCGCTCAAAACGATCCGCTCTCGCCAAGTTAGTTGAAACTTTATCGGTGCCGACTCGTAAATAGAATGAGAGACTGTTCAGAAAATATATCAGCTATAAAAAAGAAATGAGGAGATTATAGTGAAGAATTTTAATGTGGTGGAATGTCCGAAATGCGACAGCCGTGAAATAGGCAGAGGTAAGCAATCTGGATATGCTGGTGTAACTCCTTACGAGAGAATGGGATTCAATCATAGTCTAGTACTTTTAATCTGCACGGATTGCGGATGGGTCATCGGCAGTTATGTGGAAAAGCCTGCAGCATTTAAAAAGACTGTAAGTGATTATATCCGTGGTAATTAGAGGGTTAAATTGCATGGATTAATCACGCAGGAGTTTAAATCCTATCAATAATAAAGCGTACATGAGAGTTTGTAGTTCTCATATACGCTTTTCATCTAAGACATCAAAATACTAAGGTTAATCGTTATTCTCCTCGATTAACTCAATATAGAATGCTTCGGTTTTCGGTGGATAAGACTCTCTTACAGAATCACAATAAACGCGTACTTTTTGGTTTATCTTAAGTTGTCTGAAATTAATTTTCTTCTCGAAGTCCTTATTTTTAGAGATATTAATACTACTAGCACCATAGCCTCTAACAGAACCCGAAACTCTTCCAATAAAACTAATCGGCTCTTCTGTCAGCCAAATAGAATCAATCCGTTTAGAAACTACATACCCTTCGATCACCATGTAGTGATCAGGAAGTTCTGCCAACTCAATAGATATACTTTTTGGAGGGAGAGTGGCGTTAAGTGCCACAATTAATATGAAAACTAGTGAACAAGCTAACAGTATTCTTTTATATTGTGGATTCTTAACCAAATTAAAACCTCCTCGAAACAAGTGACAAATGAGTATTTGCAACATTTATTATACTACTAAATAATGTAAATAATAATGCTGTAGATTAATAATAAATTAAGTAGAACAACCTAGAAGCCTCGCTATTAAATAAAGGACTACTTTTTTCCTTTCCAAAGGTTTGATTATAATGAAAATTCCATTGCGAAATATTTCGTAAACACGTATATTTAGTGTATCGAAGTATTTGTCACGGAAAGTTGGAGTTATGATGAAATGGTTCACTGAATGGGGACGCAAATTTTCTTCTTTCAATCGCAATATCAGGCTTTTTATCATAGGTAATGCGCTTATCCAGATAGGAATGGGCGTTTTCATGGTTATGTACAATTTGTACGTCCGGGAGCTCGGAATGCCGGAAACGGTTAATGGAAGAGTTATTTCCATGACCGCATTGGCTTCTGCAATCATGCTCGTCCCTGCAGGATTTTTAAGTGATAAGTTCGGTCGTAAATGGATGATTGTCGGGGGAGCCGTATTGACGGTGACGACACTTTTCTATCGGGGGATTGCAGTTGCGGAAACTCCGATTATTACGGCGGCGTTTTTGACTGGTTTATTCATGGCGTTCGTTCAAGTATCGGGCATCCCGTTTCTTGCGGAAAATTCATCTCCTTCAGAAAGGGTAAAGCTATTCAGTGTCAATTTTGCCATTATAACAATCGCAAATGTTATCGGTAGTTTAGCAGGCGGAATTATCGCGGATGTGTTGGAAACTGTTTTCAAGATTAGTGCAGCGGAAGCGATACGATATGCACTTCTTTTAGGGGCAACCATTTTTACAATCGGTTTAATTCCTTTATTTAAATTACGAGATAAACCAATAGAGACAGCTGAGATGAAAAAGAAGAATGGTGAAGAAATTTCGACCGATGAGGATAGTTTTAAACGGAATCTCATTGTTATCTTTCATTTTTCATTCGCAAGTTTGCTAATCGGTTTAGGTTCAGGTTTGGTTGTACCGTATTTGAATTTGTATTTTGCCAATCGGTTCGATGCAAGTAATTCTTATATCGGTTTTGTGCTCTCTTTAGGATCAGCTATGACAGCAGTGGCGGCGATGATTGGGCCTGCACTTTCACGGAAAATTGGTAAGGTGAAGGCGCTTATTTTATTCCAAGTGTTATCGATCCCGTTCCTTTTATTGACTGCGTATACGACATCATTATGGTTGGCGTCACTAGGATTTCTGCTTAGGCAGGCGCTTATGAATGCCGGTAATCCGATCCAAAGTGCCGTCGCGATGGAAGTCGTGTCGGATAAATATAAAGGACTAGCCAACTCGATGAACCAGATGGTGTTCAGCCTAGGTTGGGCGACAATGGGAAGTGTTGCGACAGGATTAGTTGTAGCGAAAGGCTCCTACTGGGGGTATGCGTATGCATTCACGATCACGGCAGTGCTGTATATCATATCTTGTGTCTATTACTATTTCATTTTTGGCAGAAGGAAGTTAGCTAGCGATTAACAAAAGCGTAGAGTGATGAGCTGCTTAGACGGCTCTTTTTTCTTGTTCAACTAAAGGAGCAGTTTTGTTGTAGAGAAAGGTTTTTTTGCGATTGTGTTGAATAAGTTAATATATGTAAAATTTTGATCGAGAAGTTTATAGAAGTAAATCGAATTAGTAATTTAAAGGAGGATACTATGAGTGCTTTAGTTGAAGATCATAGAGCTGATTAGACGGCTCTTTTTTCTTATTCAACTAACAAGTCGCACGAGTGGATAATGAAAATTATGATTACTTTAAACGGGAGGGTGTCTATGAAATATATATATACGATTATCATACTTTCTATATTGATCATGAGTGGATGTTCTAATAATGGTTCTGAGAATTATCTAAAACAAGAAAATGAACAATTAATGCAAGAAAATGAGCAATTAAAGCAAGAAATGGCAAGATTATTAGAAGTTAAAGAGGAATTAGAATTAGATTTGAAAATAGCTGGCTTGGAAGGGTCTAGGAAAAGTGATCAATTAACTAGTAAAATAACTTCATTACAATTCGAAAATGAAAGGCAAAAAGAATTAATTCATCGTTATCAGAGGGTATTAACTTTTCCCGTTTCGAATAATCGTACCATCGCTGATACTATAAATATCTTTTCACCTGATCAAGTAAAAACGAATAACCAAATAGCTAATTTAATCGTTTCAGATATAAAAACGGAGGCAATTAATGACGCAACAGCTTATTTTATAAAATTCACTGGTGAATTTGAAGTTAAAGGCTCTATTATTCGTCAAGGTAGTAATTATTCCTTTATAGTCAATGAGAATTTAGAGGCCATACCACATACACTCTGGCAATTTGAAAACGGAGGTATTTTCTTTGATATTAGAAATGGTGAAGACCTAAGAAAATCATTAGGTGACAAATTAGATACGTTACCTGAGGATGGTCAATTAGATATAGTTGGAGTTTTTAAAAATTATTATTATAACGAAATTCCTGATTCGGACTCTTTCCCAAGTTTTGCTGAATTTGTGAGATTAATATCAGAGAACTAATCTTTGATTTGTAGGGTACGGGTTGTCTTTTTAAACGAACGGGTGCTTTACTTGAAGGACATCGGCTCTATGACGGCTCAATGTTCTTATTGAACTAACACGGCAGTTTAGTTAAACAAGAAGTTTTTTTGTAAGATTGATCCGCGCAATAAGAAAACTAGGAGAAAGTGCAACTTAACAATTATTCAGGGTATTAAAATCCAAAAAGAAATCGAAATAACAAAAGTTATAAATACTTAAAGGATGAATTCAATGAAAATTATGAGACCTACTTCAAATATCTTAATAATGATTGGTATTCTATTGAGTTTGATCGGCTTAGTATATAAATTAGGTTTTGTAGATTCGATTTTTTATCAATATTGTTTTTGATTAGGAATTATCTTGTTTGGGATAGGGATTTTGTTTAGTGGATTCGACAAAAAAACTAAACAGTAAGCATAACGCTTCCTTGTTCAACTAACGCGGCAGTTTAGTTGAAGAAGGGTTTTTGAATAGAAAGGTAGAAGGTGATTATACAACAATCAAGGAGCTGGTTATGTGAATGTACCTTTGTTAAGGGCTGAAGCGATTATCGTTAATAAAGATAAGACAGAAATTCTTGTGCAATGTGATTTTGATGAAAGTTTTTACCGTCTTCCGGGTGGAAGTATAGAATTCGGCGAAACAGCAAGTGAAGCTATTAAAAGGGAGCTAATTGAAGAATTTGATTTAGCTTTGAACATTGGCCAACTTGCTTGTATTAGTGAAAGTATTATTCAGTATAATGGGAAGAGAAGGCATGATTGCACCTTAATCCATTGGTGTTCAAGTAATAAAAATGCAATGAATTATCTTTTGCATAAAGAGCATCCAAAAGTAAAGCTTGTTTGGCGTACAATTTCTCAATTAAGCGAAAGACCATTTTATCCAGAGGGAATATTGGATATTATTGTTTCGGGCAACAATATTATTAAACATATCAAAAGAGAAAAGACTTATGGGTGATTCCTTAATAAACTAACGGGGTGTTTTAGTGAAGTATCATGTGACTGCCATAGGTATTCTAATTTCTTTTTCATACAATACTACAGTTAAAAGGAAGAATTGAATGACAATATCTATTCACGATGGTGTGTTAGTTGGGTACTCAGTAAGTTTTCTAGAAAATGAATTACTATTAGATATTAAAACGGTGGCAGATGAAATTGTAACTGTTAGATTCGAGAATTACTTAGCACATTATTTCGATTATGTAATGGCAGGAAGTATTTTATTTGATATTGAAGAAGTAGATTTGAATAGATTTTTCGTGGAGAACAGAGAAGAATTAGAGTCCCGTAAATCATTTGATTGGCCGATTCGGTACAATGATACGAATGACCTCGTAAAATACTTACAAAAGAATAATTATAAATGCTATGTAATTTTTGCATCACTAGGATTAAATGGTTATGCATTTGCTAAAACGCTTAAAATCAAAAGAAAATGATAATTTCAGTGAAAAAAACTAAAGTTTGTGAAGTATTCTACCTGAAATAACCGGTGCTTTAGTTGAAGATCATAGAGCTGATTAGAGTGCTCTGTTTTCTTATTCAACTAACAAGTCGTACGAATGGCAAATGAGAATTCTGAGTATTCAAAATGGAAGTGTGTCTATGAAATATATATATACGATTATCATACTTTCTATGTTGACCATGAGTGGATGTTCTAATAATGGTTCTGAGAATTATCTAAAACAAGAAAATGAACAATTAAAACAAGAAATAGCAAGATTATCAGAAGTTAAAGAGGAATTAGAATTAGATTTGAAAATAGCTGGCTTGCAAGGGGCTAGGAAAGTTAGCAACATACTTCTTATACAAGAGGAGAATTGTTATGGGCTCTCCATGAAACAGTTATCAATGTTCAAGGGTTGAGTAAGATTTCCATAGCGTCCCTACTAATAATAGAGAGAAGGAATGACTTTGCGAATAATTAAAAATACGCTAATTATTTTACTGTCAATAACTGTTTGCGTGTTAATGTATAATAATCTGAATTATCATAAGATACTAGAAGAAAACGCTCGTATGATCAATAAAACTTTAGAAGAGAATTCTAGTTTAGAGGAACAACTAAGTACAGCTATGAACGATCTTCAAATGATCGAAGATGCAGCAAAGGACTTCCCAATATATTCTTACGATGAACTACAACTAATAGGTTACACAGGCACAAAAGAAGATGTAATCATAGAGCTTATGAAGTATTCACATTTGATCCCTTATGAATCCATAGCGGGCGGAATGGAGTTTATACAGGAGAAAGCACAAATACTTACACATGAATGGGCATTTATGCCGTTTGGCGATAGAATATCAGGCGGATATCTCTTATTAAAATTTAGAGTTGATGGAGATACTGGCCATTATCCAAGTCATGTTGAAGTTATTGATTCGTACTTGTATGGTGAAGGTTTTAAACAGAATGCTGTGCAGGCGTCAATGCCCTAGAACGAATGATTTGAGGTGTCACTTTCCCAAGAAAGTGGCGAATCGTTCATAAGAGCACAAAATATGAAGGTACAGGGCAACAAAAACATTTACTTTTAAAGAATTCGATATTGATGAGGAATTGGATGATGAAGCACTCAAAATAGAAATAGATCAAATTTTTCAGGCTTGGGTTTGAGATAAACTTAATATTTTACTAACGGGTGCTTTAGTAAAAAAAACACCGAAGTAAAATGAGCGCGGAGACATTTTCCAGCTCATTTTTTTATGTGCATTTTAAATCAACTATTATCTTTGTCATAGCGTTTATTCTCTATGAGTGTATTATTGTCTTTCATATTCCCAACACTAAAAATGTAAAAAGGGCTTTACTTTTTGTAAGAAGTTCTTTACATTTGAGATAGAGATAAAGGAGGAAAGAAATGGAGATTAAGAATCGAATAAAAGAGCTGAGGGCAAGGTCAAACCTTACGCAAAAGGACTTGTCTGAGAAAGTAGGTGTAACACGACAGACCATCATATCGTTGGAGAAAGGAACCTATGTACCATCGCTATTACTTGCGATGAATGTTGCGGAAGTATTTGAGGAGCCAATAGAAAATGTCTTTTTCAAGGAGGATGGCAAGTGAAGGTCGTGATATTTGAAAGTGTTAGCAAAATCATTATTATAGGTGTATTTGCGTATGCGGTGGCATTTGCTTATGAAAACGTTTGGTTAATCGATGAATTCGATCGAGCATTGGCTGAAGGTCAATTCATGCCAGTTGACTTGGAATTTAACCTGTTCCCATTTGCATTATGTTTCCTTCTGATCCTCGTCTATATGGTGATGTCAAAGAAATTAAAACCGAGAAAGAAGTTAGATTTACTAATAAAATTTGGAGAATTTCAAGATTCAGATGAACGGGAACTACTCATTACTAATAAAGCAACCAGAGCTTCGCATGTTACCCTCTCATTGGCTGCAGTAATTGCAATGTTGGTTATGTTTACCACTACAAATTACACTTATCATCATCCTTCTTTCCCTATCTATTTATTCGCGGCAATAATTATTGCATCAAGTGTTGCTTATGCTATAGCATGGTGTCTTGAATTTAACAAATAACAAGAGTCTGCACCGAGTAATTTATTACTAGGTGCAACTTTTTCATTTATTCGATCAAGATCTTTATTTCTAATGAATCATTTGATACTCTTCTTGGTTCGATTTATCCAAGAGAGTATAGAAGCAGCTCCATTTTATTGATTTCCTTATTGAGCTAACAGGTGCCTAAGTTCAATAAGGACAGTATAATATTTCACCAAAAAAGCGCTCAATCCTGAGCGCTTTTGTTATTCCCCTCGTTTATATTGAGTTTCTTTCCAAGCATTCTGCTCTTCAGGTACCCGACTTTTATCCTCAAAGACGTTTTCGGTTTTCTGGTTTTGCACTTTCAACTGTTCTTTTTCTTTCCTTAATTGTTCAGGGGTCTTTTCCTTATCCACATCCATCGCCTCCTTATCGAGGGATAGTATGCACGGAAAAGATTCCTTCATTCATATACGTGAAATGTCATTAGTTCGTGAATCATTTTTTTGACGTTTTCTTCGTCCGTTGGCGTTTCGCCGGTCCAAACGATTGTGCCGTCCGGCTTGTAGTCTCCGGTGAAGCGATCATTTTGATGAAAAAATGAAAACGTCCAACCGGGCAAACTGCCGCCTGCAAACATTGGTTTATAGCTGAAATGCTGAAGCATCTTCTTATTACTCCTTTCATAGACAAGCGCCCGTCCGCATAAAGTGTACAAAAGATGCGAAAGGGTGCTGACGTGTTTGTCGATAAATTAAAGCAGGCCATCGAAGGCGAATACAAAGACTACTATTTTTACAAGTCGATGTATGAGAAAACAGACGATCCGCTTTGGCGGGATTTCATCCAGCATGCATATGAGGATGAAAAAAGTCATTACGAAATGTTTCAACAACTCTATTATATGATGACGGGGACGTTTGTACAAAATCCGAAGAAGCCGATTCCGTGTTATAACTTCAAGCAGTGTGTCAAACAAGCGCTTGTCGGTGAGTTGGATGGGGTAGAAATGTATAAGGAAATGTTATTGACGATTCCTTTTCAGCAAGCATATAATCCAGTATTTATCGCCATGCATGATGAAATGGAACATGCAATCCGAATGTCGACGATTTATAATTCATTGAAATAAATTCAAACACGAGACCATCTTTACGATGATCCCGTGTTTTTTCTATAAAGTGAGATGCCTTTGAAAATAACGGGCAGCTTCTAGCATCCTTGGTCCATACCAGAACATTTCCCCGTCGACTAAGATTGGTTCAGTGCCTGGCATCATGTCCAAAAACTCTTTGAAATGCTTTTCTTTAAACGGAAAGGGCTCAGATGCTAGCAAAACATAATCGAGTTCCGCTTGTTGAAATTCATCCACTGTGACGGCCGGGTACCTGCTGTCTGCTTTAGTGAATGGATTAATGAATCCCATCCTGTCTAATAGCGAATTGATATATGTATCTTTCCCAACGACCATATAAGGCTTCCGCCAAATGACGTAAGCAACCCGTTTCCCGGTAGCTTTAGGCAGTGACTTAAATTGCTCTTGAATAGAGTTAAATAATCTTACGGCGGCTTCGCTCCGATCCGTTAAGCTTCCTATATCCTCAATCATCCGGAATGCATCATCCACTGATTGGACTTCTGCGACATAGACAGGGAAGTGTTTTTCCAGTTCTTCGACGATTTCTTTCGTATTTTCCTCTTTCTCGACAATGATAAGGTCCGGTTGTACGTCTTGGATTGCTTGCAACTTTATGTCTTTTGTACCTGCAACAGCCGGTACATTTTCGACCTTTCCTTTTGGATGGATACAAAAACGAGTTCTCCCGACAAGTTCATCCTCAAGATTAAGTGCTAATAATGTGTCTGTAATACCAGGGCACAAAGAGACGATTCGTTTTGGCGGAAACTTATATGTGACACTTCTTCCGACTTTATCAATTACTGTTTTATTCAAAACGTAGTTTCATTCCTTTCTAGAAAAATCTCCGATTCCAGGAGTATTATCATTCATTTTATCTTCAACTGACAGAAAAGTCAGCCGACGAATTAGTTGATGTGGTAAGATAGTAATGAAGGAGTTCCCATTAGAGGAGGGAAAAGTCTATGTTGAAATACAAAAAGATGTTTGCATTGAGCGTAATCATTGTGGTTGCTTCTGCATTTATCCTTCCACGAACTGAATATGGATTCGGATGGCCATTAGCATGGATAGAGTACAATGGAAAATCTACCGTTACGTTTGCATCCGAACTATTTCAACCGAACAATTTCGGAGATGTATTCTTCCACCTATGGAATCTAGTATTCGGGGCATTACTTATATACGCTTTACTTTTATTAATATACAAAGGTCTGAACAAAATAAATAAAGATGTAGAGATAGGGGAAAAGTGAAGATGATTAAGTCCGCAACATTGTATACAAACAATCTAAAAGCATTACGACGTTTTTACGGCAACGTGTTGGAACTCGATATGACCGAGTCAACAGCTGAGCACTTCACAGTTCGGATCGGTGAATCTCATCTTACATTCAAAAAGTCGGACGAACCGGCTTTCTATCATTTCGCCATCAACATTCCGGGCAATCAATTTTCCATGATGAAATATTGGATAACGGACCGCATTACGCTAAACCGTGAAGAAGGACGGGATGAAGTATATTTTCCAAGCTTTGACGCGGATTCAATGTATTTCGAAGACCCGGTCGGCAATATTGTTGAATTAATCGGTCGAAGAAAACGTGATCTATTTGGTGATCTAACAAAAGAATCGTTCTTGAGTTTAAGCGAGATTGGAATGGCGACACCACACATCGTTGAAGTCGGCGACGAGCTGCAAGACCTCGGAATTCCGCTGCGCGACGGGATTGAAGTGGAGCCAGATGAGCTAAACTTCCTTGGACGTGGAGATGCATTCATCGTCCTCGTTCCGCTAGGCCGCCGCTGGTATTTTTCAAAAAAGGTGTCTGAATTATATCCGCTTGAACTAACGTGGAATGAGACAACTATTAAATTAAATGAGGAAGGAAAACTTTCATCTCAATAAATAACATGAAGCCGGTTGCAACTATGCAATCGGCTTGATTTATGTACTGGCATCGAATGTTTTTTCCATTTGAACTCCTTCTGTTATAATTGAAACCGAATGAATGAGAAATAAGGTGAAGCGATGGATTTCATATGGACGTTGTTATTTATGGCTGTTATTGGGGCAGTAATTGGCGGATTTACAAACCATTTGGCGATTAAAATGTTGTTCAGGCCCCATGAGGCAAAATATATCGGAAGCTGGCGTCTTCCATTCACACCAGGGTTAATTCCAAAACGGCGTGACGAACTTGCCGTACAACTGGGGAGGACGGTTACAAACTACTTAGTCACTCCCGACGTATTGCGCAACAAATTATTGACGCCTGAAATGGAAAGAAAAGCGGAAGCCTTCTTCCAGAGTAAGCTTGAAGAGCACGTTCTTCAATCGGACAAGACGTTGCATGATTGGCTGCAAGTGGCGGGAGCAACTGACATTGTGGACAAGGCGG
This sequence comes from Sporosarcina sp. UB5, assembly GCF_050859005.1. Classification (GTDB taxonomy): domain Bacteria; phylum Bacillota; class Bacilli; order Bacillales_A; family Planococcaceae; genus Sporosarcina. The sequence continues at coordinate 273,821 of NZ_CP125984.1, read as the reverse complement.
AACAAAAACTCGATTCACTAATTGATGCCCAGCTAATGAGCGCGCGTACAAAATTGACGTCAGGCACGATTGAAGAAATTGTTCCATTGGATTGGCAGGAGCGGGCGAGAGCACATATTCCTGAAATGACAAACTATATCTTGAAGCAATCCGAGCAATTTGTCGATTCCGATGAAGGTAAAGTGATGTTCCAAAAATTAATTAATGATTTCCTTGAGTCGAAAGGGACGCTTGGCGGCATGTTGAACATGTTCTTCGGCGATTCCAGTTCTCTCGTCGTGAAGGTGCAGCGGGAGGCGTTGAAATTCATTAATGCGCCAGGCACTTACAATCTCTTACATTCATTAATTGATAAGGAATTTACGAAGCTGCAAAAACGTCCGATGGCGGAATTGCTTGCCGGCTTCAATTGGGATGGACTTTTCACATCCATTAAAGCATATGCTAACAAAGAATTAGCGATGAACTCGCGTCTGGATAAAACAATTCAAGATTACTGGCCGGCGGGTTCCGAATGGACTGCGGAAAACTTGACACCAAAAGTTACGCAATTCGCTTTTGATCAAGCCCAAAAGCAGCTGGAACAATCATTGAAAAAGTTAAAGCTTGACGAAATTGTTAAGGAACAGGTCGATTCATTCCCAGTTTCTGTACTGGAAGATCTCGTTCTAGGTATTTCAAGGCGCGAATTCAAAATGATCACTGTCCTTGGTGCGTTTTTAGGTGGTATCATCGGAATCGTGCAAGGATTGATTGTCTTTTTCACAAACTACTCGTAGGGGGAATAACTAATGACTGTAAATATTTATGATGACTTAAACAAATTGGAATCTACACTTCGGAAAACTGCCGAATATGCAGAGGTGAAAAACGCGATTGAGGAAGTGAAGAACGATGAGCAGGCGTTAGAACTGTTCAAGAGCTTCCGTAAAATCCAAATGGACCTTCAACAAAAGCAAATGCAAGGCGAAGAAATTGCGCATGAAGAATTAGAGTATGCACAAAAAACAGCGCAATTGGCTCAACAAAATGAAAAAATTATGCAAATGCTTCAAGCCGAAATGAATCTGAGCGGCCTAATTGAAGAAGTGAACCGCGTCTTAATGAAACCGGTTCAGGAAATGTATGAATCAATGCAATAAAACCGGCTTAGCCGGTTTTTTTATGTTATTATTTCAGGTAGTCAAAGCCGTTACGAAGAACGGCTTTTGCGAACAGAGGTCTTCTGCGACCCTAAGGGAGCAATATTTTCTGCGACCCTAAGGGAGCAAAAGCGTAGCGTTGAGAGCAATAATGAAAGTTGGTAGAAGAACATGCGAAAAATAATTCTAACAAAATCATTTGAACAAGATTGGATACGGATGTTCACCCATCTTGCCAACCTTTTTTTCGAGCAATCAAAAGTCACTACAGACACCGAAGATGAAGGCATCCTTATCGATCTTTCCATAAATAAAGACGGTACAACAATTGTTGCCAACGCCTATTTAACGCATAATGGCAATGAATTTAGCTCCACGTTTTCTGAACAAGTGACAACAGACGGTTCGGAAACTGAGATGCGTCAGCTGAAACGGATTTATTCCCACGTCTTCCTTGAAGTTTTAGAGCAGCTCACTGGAATGAAGCAATCGTGGGGAATTCTCACTGGTATCCGTCCGATGAAACTTTTTCATAAGTATCGCCAGCTAGGACATAGCGTCGACGAGGCGAAACGTCTCTTAATGGAAAAACATCGAATTTCGGAAGAGAAAAGTGAGCTGTTGGCAACGATTGAACGTGTGCAGCTAGGGGCAATCCCGGATTTACACCAAATTCAAAACGATGTGAGCATCTACATCGGCATTCCGTTTTGTCCGACGAAATGTGCATACTGCACGTTTCCGGCGTACGCGATTCGTCGGAGAAATGGCCGGGTCGAATCGTTTCTCGACGGATTGCATGAAGAAATCCGTGAAATTGGGAAATGGTTGACGGAGCGGAACATCAAAATTACGACAATCTATTTTGGCGGAGGGACGCCGACGTCCATCGAAGCGGATGAAATGGATGCCCTCTATGAAACGATGTACAATTCATTCCCACATATGAAAGAAGTGAGGGAAGTAACCGTCGAAGCTGGACGTCCAGATACAATTACACCTGCAAAAATCGAAGTCCTGAAAAAATGGGGAATCGACCGGATTAGTGTTAACCCGCAGTCGTATACGGATGAAACGTTGAAAGCAATCGGCAGACACCATACCGTCCAAGAAACGATCGATAAATTTTGGCTGTCTCGCAACATGGGGTTGAAAAACATTAATATGGATCTGATCATCGGCTTGCCGAATGAAGGGCTTGAAGAATTCCGCCATTCGCTTGATGAAACGGAGAAAATGCAACCAGAATCGCTAACCGTTCATACGCTATCATTCAAACGGGCTTCTGAGATGACACGGAATAAAGAGAAATATAAAGTGGCAGATCGAGAAACGGTTGAACAGATGATGAAGATGGGTGAGCGATGGACGAAGGAAAACGGCTATGTTCCTTACTATTTGTACCGTCAAAAAAACATCCTCGGCAACTTGGAAAATGTCGGGTACGCGAAGCCGGGAGAAGAAAGCTTATACAATATTATCATTATGGAAGAAGTGCAAACGATCATCGGAATCGGTTGTGGTGCATCAAGTAAGTTCATGGATCCAGCAACCGGCAAGATTACGCAATTCCACAATCCGAAAGATCCTGCTGCTTATATCCTTACGTTTGAAGATTATATCGAGAAGAAAATTGAACATCTTGAAAGGATTTTCCCTCAAGTCGACCTTGACGCTTAGAAATGTGTCAAGGTTTTTTCAATTAATAAAGGGTTTCCGGCTTCCTCACCGAATAAGTAATAATGAATGGCTATTCATTACTGAAGGGGTGGAATGATTATGTACACTACAATTGAACTAACAACGGAAGGTCGGCTTGCCCGGTTGACGTTAAATAGGCCGTCATCCATGAATGCGATGGACGATGTAATGATGAAGGAATTAGCCGATGCTTTTGAAGCATTGCAATCGAATGATGATGTCCAAGTGCTCATTATTCAAGGGGCAGGAAATGCATTTTCCGCAGGTGGGGATATAAAGAAAATGATCGACCCGGATTCACCGATGGATATCGGAAACGTGATGGTTGATGTGTCGCGCTTAGCAAAAGCGTTGTACGAGCTGCCACAAATTACAATTGCTGCAATCCACGGAGCTGCCGCAGGACTCGGTTTCAGTGTGGCGCTCGGCTGTGATGTTATCATCGCTGAACAGAATAGTAAACTTGCGATGAATTTCATCGGGGTTGGGCTTGTACCTGACGGAGCGGGACATTTCTTTTTGAAAGAACGGATCGGAGTGCCGCAAGCAAAACAGCTCATCTGGTCGGGAGAAGTAATGAATGCTGAAGTTGCTAAGGAGAAGGGGCTCGTTGACGAAGTCGTTCCGGATGGCGCGGTTAGCCAAGCGGCAGATGTGCTAGCTCAGAAGTTTTTAGCGGCTCCGATTGCTGCGATGCTCGCTTCCAAGAAGATTTTACATGAACAGAAAATTGCCGAGTTAGAAAATGTGTTGCGCATGGAAAGCGAAATGCAAGTCGCGATGAGGCAGACGGAAGACCATCTGGAAGGCATTAAAGCGTTTGTTGAAAAACGTAAGCCGGAGTTTATAGGGAAATAAAAGTAGCCTAGCGCGAAGGAGTTCTCGTTATCACGGGAGGAGTTCTCATAAATCGTGGAAGAGTTCTCGTTCCTTCGCATAGAGTTCTCATTAGTCTCGGAAGAGTTCTCGTTCCGATGCATAGAGTTCTCATTAATCGTTAAAGAGTTCTCGTTCCCGCGCAAAGAGTTCTCATTAATCGTCGAAGAGTTCTCGTTCCCGCGCAAAGAGTTCTCATTAATCGTTAAAGAGTTCTCGTTCCCGCACAAAGAGTTCTCATTCCATGGAACGTTACCTCAAAAAGAAAAGGACTTAATCCTCTTCTGGATTAGGTCCTTTTGATTTGTATTTAGCTGCGGTGTCCCGCCATGAGAAATATCCTCTCTCTACTGCTGAAATTAACAATTCAGCAGTCGCGATGTTCGTCGCGAGCGGAATTCCGTACACATCACAAAGTCGTAATAACGCGCTGACGTCGGGTTCATGTGGTTGTGCGGTCAATGGATCACGGAAGAAGAGGATCAAGTCCAACTTCCCTGTAGCGACCATCGCACCGATTTGCTGGTCTCCGCCAAGCGGACCTGACATCATCCGGTTAACGTGAAGCCCTGTCTCTTTCATAATGCGTGTTCCGGTTGTACCTGTTGCATATAACTCATATTTTGAAAATACATGTTTGTACGCAATCGTGAAATTTACCATTTCATCTTTTTTCTGATCGTGGGCAATAAGTGCAATGTTCAAAAGAAGCACCTCCATACAATGGCTTACATGTTTAACATATCACAGGAACGTGATTGTAGCCAAACATTAAAGGTAGAGGTCGGTATGAATCAAACATGAAAAAGCAATAATTTGCCTGCAGGTGAGGCAAGGCGATGCGTTTGTTCAAGAAGATTTTTTTCTTCAAGTAATGCATGTCCTTGTTCTTTTGCTAGTTCATCTGTCTCCGCTGTAAATGTTTCTTCTGTAATTAATTTTCCTGTTTTATCATATGCCGTCAATTTATACGTTCTCAAGTAGCTCATCCTTCCGTATCTTTTCTCCATTATACTATGAATGATCAGAAAATGAATATCTATTCATTTTAAAAAGATAGATTTGAAACGTATGTGAAACTTTTTCCAATGCTACACGTAATAGATTGTAGGCTGAATAGGGAAGGGAGACATAAAATGGCATTACAACTTGAAAACGTAACGAAGCGGTTCGGGAATTTCACCGCTGTCGATCAGTTGAATTTAAATGTGGAGAAAGGCTCCATGTACGGATTTCTCGGTGCGAACGGGGCGGGTAAGACGACGACGTTCCGGATGATTTTAGGATTGCTGAACGCGAATGAAGGACATATCACATGGAATGGTAAAACAATTTCCTACGCAACGAGTCCTGAAATCGGCTATTTGCCGGAAGAACGTGGACTTTATCCGAAGATGAAAGTGGAAGATCAGCTCGTTTTCCTCGGTGAGCTGCGAGGTATGAAAAAGGCGGATGCAAAGAAGGCCATTCATTATTGGCTGGAACGGTTTGAAGTGTCGCAAAACAAGAACAAAAAAGTGGAGGAGCTGTCGAAAGGAAATCAGCAAAAGATCCAAGTGATTGCGGCTCTCATGCATGATCCGAAACTACTCATCCTCGATGAACCGTTTTCCGGCCTCGATCCGGTGAATGTAGAAATGTTGAAGAAGGCAATTATTGATTTCAGGAATAACGGAGCAACGATTCTATTTTCCAGCCATAGGATGGATCATGTAGAGGAATTATGTGAGAAATTGAGCATTATCCATCATGGCAAGCAAATTGTAAGTGGCTCACTGAGAGATGTGAAGCGATCGTTCGGCAGGCAAAATGTGCGGATTCGTTCCGATTATGATTTATCGAGGCTCGATAATTTACCAGGCGTCATTTCCGTCGCTCATTCCGTCGAAGGGGCTGTCTTCCAAATCGAGGAGGACGACGTCGCGAACAATTTACTAACAACTGCATTGCAGGCGGGGCCGGTCCGTCATTTTGAAATTGAAGAGCCTTCCTTGCAAGACATTTTTATCGCAAAGGTAGGGAAAGAATATGCGTGAGTTTTGGATTATTTTTAAACAAGCATTTATTGAAAAGGCCAAGTCAAAGTCTTTCACGATTACAACGGTCATTATGATTGCTGCCATCTTCCTTATCGCGAACATCTCGAAGATCATTGATACGGTTCAAGACGTGACCGGGGCTGGAAGTTCACAGAACGTACTCCAAGTTGTTGATACGAGCGGAATGCTCGTTGATAAGTTGCAGGAGCAATTGGCATACGGGGAATCTGACATCATTATCGAAGGGGCCGACGAATCCGATAACGTTCTTACCGATAAAGTATCGTCTGGAGAAATCGATTCATTCCTTAGCTTGTCTGTCGATGAACAAGGAACAATCCGTGCAAAGTATACGACGATGAGCATGATGGATTTTTCAATGCCGATGCGTATCCAGGACGCATTGCAAACGATTCAGACGTCAATGAAAGCGGAGGAGCTTTCGCTAACGGGTGCCGAAGTGCAAACATTATTTACACCAATCCTGTTTGAGCAGAAAAACGTTTCTCCTTCTGCGAAGTCGGAAGAAGAGCTACACCAGGCGAGAATTCTCGTCTATGTCCTCATGTTTGTTATCTATTTTGCAGTCATTTTGTATTCGAGCATGATTGCAATGGATGTTGCGAATGAAAAATCTTCGCGCGTCATGGAAATTCTCATTTCGAGCGTGTCGCCTGTGAAGCATATGTTTGCGAAAGTGCTCGGAATCGGATTTTTAGGGATTCTACAAATTGTCATTTACGGAGTTACAGGCTATATCGCTATGAAAACATCTGCAACGGAAGTGCCTGGTGGGGTTTCTGATTTCTTCAGTATGAAGGATGTTAGCGTCAGCACATTGGTTTATGCGGCGGTGTTTTTCATCCTCGGCTATTTCCTCTATGCGACACTTGCTGCATTACTAGGTTCGTTAGTGAGTAGGACAGAAGACGTTCAGCAAATGATCATGCCGATGTCGATGCTTATTGTGGCGGCATTCATCATCTCGGCGAGTGGATTAGGCAATCCTGAGCTCGGTTATGTGACATATGCCTCATACTTCCCATTCTTTACACCGCTCGTCATGTTTTTACGGGTAGGTATGCTCGATTTGCCGATGTGGGAACCGTTACTAGGAATTGGGATTATGCTGTTAACAATTATTATACTCGGCTGGTTTGGTGCGCGTGTGTACCGTGGCGGAGTTCTTATGTACGGACCTTCTCGATCGTTAAAAGACATTAAAAAAGCGATTCAATTAGGAAAAGAATAAAGGAAAGCCGTTTTTCGTCGGATAGCTCGACGGACAGCGGCTTTTTCCATATCTAGCTCTCGTTAAAATACGCTGTTAGTTATTTCTAATACCCTTTCACATATGGTAAAATTAGAACAAATATTCGACAGAGGGGAAGATGCTTGTTGTCTACGATTCGGTTTATACATACGGCAGATTTGCATCTCGATAGCCCGTTCAAAGGGATGACGGGCCTACCACCAGCACGTTTACATGAATTGCGGGAAAGCACGTTTACCGCATTCAATCGATTAATTGACTATGCAGTGAAAACGTCACCGGACTTCTTACTAATTGTCGGGGATATATATGACGGTGAAGATCGAAGCTTGCGTGCACAGCGAAAATTCCAAGAAGGAATGGAAAAGCTGCACGAAGCGGGGATTCCTGTCTATGTCACGTACGGGAACCATGATCATTTAAGTGGAAACTGGACTCGTTTCGAGCTGCCACCAAATGTCTATGAATTTTCAGGAGAAGTGGAAGAGGTTTTGTTAACGGTTAGAGGGATGGACGTCGTTTTCCACGGCTTTAGTTACCCGAACAGGCATGTCCGGGAAGAAATGATTAGCAAATACCCCGCCGCTTCAGACAATCAGTCCTTCCATATCGGGCTGTTGCACGGTAGCATCGCAGGAAATGATACGCACGCGGTGTACTCACCTTTTACGATTGGAGAGTTGCAGTCGAAGCAGTACGATTATTGGGCGCTAGGCCATATCCATGTACGTCAGCATTTGTCGGAAGATCCGCCGATCGTTTATCCGGGAAATATTCAAGGACGTCACCGGAATGAATTAGGCGAAAAAGGATTTTACGAAGTGGAGCTTAGTAAATCGGAGACAAATTTTTCATTTGTACCGACAGCTGCCGTTCATTTCGGGAAAATTCAAATCCCATCTGTCAATATTCGGCATGCGAATGAATGGCTTGCTGCTTGCGAAGAAGCGCTTCTTTCATTCGCAACAGAGCATGGGCCATCTGTCGTTGATGTTGAAATCGTTCATCTCGACGATGAAACGGCCGCATTTTTTGCACAAACAGCTGAAGACGTTTGGCTTGAAGCCATCCGCGAAGTGATGGATGGAAATGACCCGTTTGTATGGGTGCAACGCTTAACCGTTACAGCTACTCATGATTATAAAGAGAATAATGCGCTTGTAGAATCAGTAATTGGTCAAGTCGACGGCTGGTCGTCTGACGAATGGAAACAAGTGCTAGGAGATGTGTATCAACATATACGGACTGCCCGGTACCTTGATCCGTTAACCGATGAGGACATCCGGGATTTACGAAGTGAAGTTGAAAAGCTCCTGTTGAATGAGTTGCCAACAGTGATGGGGGTGAATCGGTGAAAATACGAAAACTAGTTATATATGGCTTCGGGAAGCATGAAAACAAGACGATTGACTTTAGTGACGGCATAAATATAATCTACGGCCACAATGAAGCAGGAAAGACGACGATCCAACAATTTATCGTGCAAACGCTTTTCGGCTTTCCGCAAAAAAATAGCGCACAGCTACGCTACGAACCGAAAGCGGGTGGGAAATTTGGCGGCCAAGTTCATTTGCATGATGAAGTCCATGGCAACTGCATCATCGAACGGGTTCAAGGAAAATCAGCAGGGGACGTCACCGTCTATTTCGAAGATGGTACACAAGGCGGGGAGGAAGCTGTTAAAGCGTTAGTTAGGCAGTACGACCGTGCTTCGTTTGAATCGATTTTCTCTTTTTCTCTTCTCCAATTGCAAGGTTTCGAGCGGATGGACGAGACCGAATTGAGCCGTACGCTCCTATCGTCAGGCACAACTGGCGTCGACACATTATTACGTGTTGAAAAAAAGATGGAGAAGGAATTAGGGGATTTATTTAAAAAAACCGGACGGAACCCTGAAATGAACGTCAGAGCGACGGAATTGAAGGAAATGGAAAAAGAACTGAAAATCGAACAGGAACGGATTTCGGCATTTGCTCCGAAAATGGACCGAATCTATCAAATTGAAAAGGAATGGCAAGAAGCGACACGAGCGCATGAAGTATTAAGGGAGCAACATCGGGCTCTTGAACGGGAACTGCAATTGTTGCCATTGAAAGAAAGAAAACGGAAACTTGTAAGTAGACTGGACGAAGTACGGACAACTTCCTTTCCGTCTGACGGCATTCGCCGTTATGAAATAATCAGCGGCAGACTAACTGAAATGGAAGCGAAGCGCCGGGGTCTAGAAACAGAACTAATGACGTTGGCTAAGCAGATGCCAAGTTATCCGCATCCGGAACAACTTTCGGAAATTGAACGTTTGCTTGCGCGTGAGCCGGAATGGCATGATTGGCGCTCGACACGTAGTTCGATGCGTGAAAATAGGGAACAGCTGATTGTGAAGCGGCACCGTCTGTTGGATCGTTTAGGGGTAGATACGTCCGAAGCTATGTTACAGGCGGACGTTTCAATTCACCAAGAAGAGCATTTATATGAACAGCTGCAAGGGTTAGCTAAATTTGATCAACAGCTAGGGTATATGGATCGGCAACTTACCGAATTGGAGATTGAACTACGCGATATTCGAAATGAACAGCTTCTATTGCAAAATAATTCTCCTTCTGAAGAGGAGAAGAGACAAGCAGATGAATGGCCGAGAATCCAGAGCAAATTAGCTGAAGCAAACGCATATGTTCAAATGCGACGGTCGAATCGAAATAATGGAAATTCGCAATTGCTGTTTATCCTCCTTAGTATGGCTGCTATTATATCCGTAGTAGGATTGTTCATTGACTCGTGGATTGTTGTCGGACTTGGTGCGTGTCTTGCGGTCATAGCTGCAGTTATGAAACTTGGCAAACAAAGCAGTCAACCGTCTCAAAAGGGCGTTGAAATGGACCGTTACGTCAAAACTTATGGCGGTCAGGAAGCGAAGATGGAAACTATCGTTGAAAAAGTAAACGCCTATAGACAGAAGAGAAGCCGGCTCGCGGAAGCATCTAAGACGATTGAACGAAAAATGGGGATGTTAGAGGAAGAGTATGGGGAAATCGTGCAGGAGAAAGAACAACTTGAAGATTTCTTAAGCGGATTTTTTCTTGCATACGGATTAACGAAAATCCCGAATCCTGGTATTCTTCATGAGTTTTTTGGAATGGTACGCTCGTTGCAAGAGATTGAACGAGAACTGGAAGAGATCACTGTACAATTGGAAGCAGTACAGAAAAAAATCCATTTGAGGACAGTAGAAGTCGAACAGCTTCTTTCGACCGACGTACAAGAATCATCACTCTATGATAAATTGCGAACGGAATACATCTCGTTAAAAGAGAAGATGCAGTCGTTTAAATCGATGACACATCGGATGGAAGAATTTCAAATGCAGAAGCAAGAAGCGGAAGAGCATGCGGCTTCTTTGCGCAGTCAACAACAAGAGCTATTCACTGAAGCAGGAGTGGAGTCGGAAGACCTGTATTATAAAGCGTATGGTGAATTTCAAGAAACGCTGACATTGACGCAGCAAATTAAAGATATTGAATCACAGATATATGTACATGGCGCTGTTGAGAACGATAGTGGACGGACTGAAGACGAGCTTCGAATAGAAATCGACAAAGCCGATAATGAACTATCCAATCTGGAAGATAAGATGAGTGCGCTTGTGAAGGAAAAGACCGCATTGGAAGTTGAGACGGAGAAGCTGTTAACAGATGATTCCTATCAACGGAAACAGCAATTGTTTGAAATGAAGAAGGCTGAGTTTGCTGAGCTTACGAAACAATGGTCAATCCGCCAAGCAGTTGTTGAAGCGATAAAAGGAATGATGAACGAATTAAAGGAGAAAAAGCTGCCGGAAGTGCTGGACAGAGCGGAAACATTGTTCAGTGAACTGACGGATGGTGCATATTCGTCTCTCGTATTATCGGAGAGTGGTTTATTCCAAGCAGTTACTCCAACTGGTCAACATTATCCAATTATCGAGCTAAGTCAGGCGACAAAAGAACAGGCGTATATTGCATTGCGATTATCGCTTGCGGCTGCAAAAAAGAAAACAGCTCCTTTTCCGCTATTGTTAGATGATCCTTTTGTTCACTTTGATGAATCGAGATTTTCGCGTATGATGGCAATAATGGAGCGGCTAAGCATGAAGCATCAGTTCATCTACTTCACATGTCATGATAAGATAGTAGAATACTGGACAAATGCAACGATTATTAACGTTTCCGACATTGGAAGCGCCAAGGGGGCGATGACAAGATGAGAAAATTAATGGAACACCAAGTCGGGGAGCCGATTGATCTTTATCTACTCATTAAACAATCGACGAAAGGCATTACCCAGCAAGGAAGCCCTTTCATGACACTCATTTTGCAAGATAAGAGCGGTGATATGGAAGCGAAGCTTTGGGATACAGGTGAAGAGCAAGAGCAGCTCTATACGGCTGCGACAATTGTCAAAGTCGGCGGAGAAGTCCATGAGTACAGAGGAAAAAACCAGCTACGCATTAAAAGCATTCGTCCGGCGAAGGAAGATGAAGGTGTGACAATTTCAGACCTCGTTCCGTCTGCAGCAAAGAGTAAGGAAGTTCTTTTTGAAGAACTACTGCAGTATTTCTTTGAAATGAAAAACCCACATATTCAGCGGATTACGCGGCATCTTCTGAAAAAACACCAAGCTGATTTTCTCGTTTACCCGGCTGCGACGAGGAATCACCACGATTATGTGTCAGGGTTGCTCGATCATGTCGTATCCATGCTGAAGCTCGGTAAAGCGATTGCCGAATTATATCCGTCTTTAAACAAAGACTTGCTCTATGCGGGTATCATTTTGCATGACGTCGGAAAAGTAATTGAGCTATCCGGACCTATCGGCACACAATATACGGTGGAAGGGAACTTGCTCGGCCATATTACAATTATGGTGAATGAAATATCGAAAGCAGCAGATGAACTTGAAATTGAAGGAGAAGAAGTAATGCTTCTTCAACATATGGTGTTATCCCACCACGGTAAAGAGGAGTGGGGAAGCCCGAAACGTCCGATGCTGATGGAAGCGGAAATCCTTCATTATATCGATAATATTGATGCGAAAATGAATATGCTCGATCGGGCGATGTCCAAAACGGCGAATGGAGAATTTACGGAAAGAATTTTCCCTCTCGATAACCGATCGTTTTACAAGCCGAATATTGAATGAGTAAAGGGCTGCCGCAAGTCGATGAAAGATCGATTTGCAGGCAGCCCTTTTTATGTTATTTCTTTTCTTTATCTTCTGTTGCTGGTAAGTAAACGTCCAAAGCTGTTTTGAACTCATCGACTTTAATGTCGACGTCAGCATCTTTAATGAGCTGTTGGAGTTTCTCTTCAAACTGAACTCGTTTTAAACCGTCTTCAACCGCATCTGCAATTTCCTCATCCGATTTATCGGTTTCCGCATTGCGAGTATCGAGCAATTCAATAATATGGGATCCGAAGCTTGTCTTTACAGGCTCGCTAAGCTCGCCTTTTTTAAGAGCGTACGCTGCATCTTCAAACTCTTGTACCATTTTTCCAGTGCCAAACCAACCGAGGTCGCCCCCTGTTTGTTGTGCAACAGGCTCAGTAGAGTATTCTTTCGCCAATTCAACGAAATCTCCACCTTCGTTCAGTTTCGTCAATACCTCTTGCGCAGTTTTTTCGTCTTTCACAAGGATATGGCGCGCGTGAAGTTCAGTTTTTGCACGTTCTACGCCTTTAGCAATATCTTCTTCAGACACTTTCAACGACTCGATCATCTTCGTCTGAAGCATTTCGAATTTCACATTTTTCTCGTAGAATTTTTCAGAAATTCCGTTTTGTAGGAGATACAGTTCGAAACTGTCCCCGAACATATCTTTTCGTGCTTTAACTTCATCTTTCCATTCCTTATCAGAAACTTTAAATTCTGTTTCCAACGCTTGTTGAAGAAGCAAATTCTCGACTACTTGTACACCGATTGCATCTTTCATTTCTTCATATAGCTCTTCTTTTGTAATATTTCCGACTTTAGTTGTTGCAAGGATTTCATCGTCAGCCGCTTTTTGATCGTTACAAGCTGCAAGCGTTAGTACCGAAGCCGCCATTGTTATAGCAAGGACTGTTTTTTTCATGTGCATTTTCTCTCCTAACTTTTCTATACAACAATTGAAACTATACCATATAAACGATGATAAAACAAAAAAGGTTCCTTGCCTAAATGCCTAAAACGTCCAATATCGCAAGCATAGGATACATAGAGAGGGGAGGTGCTCCAATGAGTGGATATAGCCACGGCTCTTCTGGATTTGCTCTGATTGTTGTGTTGTTCATTTTGTTGATCATCGTCGGAGCTGCATACTTGTACTAAAAGCAAAAGCCCAACTCCCTAATACAGGGGGTTGGGCTTTTCAGCTTTTATACATTCAGTAGCACTTCCAAGTAGAACGAAAGAATTAAAATCGTAATAAGGATATTAACAGTGCGATATATTTTTGGTTGCTTTTCTTCAGGGATTTCCCGCGATTGACATAGCGCGAACGTCATCTTGTTGATTTGGAATAAATAAAATAATGAAAACATCACAGTGACGATAAGGATCAAATCAATTCCTCCTCTTTAAACCTCCATTTCATCATAGCAGAATCATCCGGAAAATGACATTATTTTTCTTCGACCGTTTGTAATTCAGCAATTTCAGCAATTTCCCAAGGTTCCCTTTTGTGACCGAGATCATCGTCAAAAGTGTGATCAATCCGATTGAAGCCTAGTTCGAAGATTTCCATGAAATCTTCCCCGTAAATATTGCGGATGACAGACATTACTTCTAAAAACTCAGGGAACTTCCCGTATATGCTTTTGATTGGAAGCGATCCTTCCAGTATTTCATGCTTGGAATCATGATAGTGTTCATTCATGCCAAGAAGAAGTTCTTCGCCTTCTTCGGTGACGGATACATATGTATTACGACGGTCATCGTCCTTCTTGAAAAACTTTAAGTATCCTCGTTCTTCAAGTTTTTTTGAAAAGTTGAATGCGGTTGAGACGTGCATGACGCCAAATTTCGCGATGTCTGAAATTGTTGCGCCTTGCAGGTGGTAGGAAATCCAAAGAATATGATGCTCATTAATATTTAAGTCAAAAGGTTTTATCCATTGTTGCCAATCCTTTTCGACTGCTTTCCATAGTGCTTTTGACATCTGGGCGACACGTTGGCTATAAATCATTGCTTCTTTGTAAGAAAACTTTTGCTCAGTCATGAAATACCCTCCAACATCAAATAGTAATCTTTTTTCATTATAGCAGGAAAATTTCAAATAAAATAGTTGAATTGCAAAAATACTATTTATTCTTAATTGAATCGATGTGAAAATGTGTATATGGGGCGATTTTCCAATAGGTTTTCTTGTGATTAAAAATGTAATGTAATCGTTGATTTCCGTTTCAGGCGGACGCTTTCCGCGGGCACGGCTTCAGCCAATCGGACCACGAAGAGTTCGATTTGCCGTATTTCCGCGCTCTTTGCGGAAATTAAGGCATCCTGCAATTTCCTGCTCGCAACGCTGCGCTTGTGCTCGCAAACGCCGTTCTCCGTAACGGCGTTCGCAGGAGTCGAGCACCTGCACTCCAATCAACTAAGGGTTTACCTGGATTAATTAAACGTTGTATGTCTCATATTACTAAATAATGAAACTTGTTACTTATTAAGAACGTACTAAATAGTAGGAATGCAATAATTCGATTTACTAAACAGAATTGGCAAGGTCATCCTTAGGAACATTTACTATTGCCAAATTGTAGACATGAAAAAGATACACAAATTTTACTTCAACATAGAAAAGATCGGGATATATGGGGAATACCAGGGGGAGTCATGGAGCCTGGGGAAACTTTTATTGAAACTGCTGTACGTGAAACATTCGAGGAAACAGGATTGACAGCTGAACAATTACAATTGTTTGGACTTTATTCGGGTGAAGAAGGGTTTTCAGAGTATTTAAATGGAGATAAAATATACAGCGTCCAAATTATTTTCCATTCTAGTAGTTTTTCAGGAAAGCTAATTCATAACACTGATGAAAGTCACGAACATCGATTCTTTTCACGAGACAACCTACCACACTTGCTACCGAATCAAGAGCCATTCATTCAGGATTGGGTAAGGCAAGTGAGCCTGCCAGTAATAAAATAATTGTTACTGTCTCGACAGTGAAATTCAGCAGAGGGAAGGGGGCAACTTCAGTCTTAAGGAAGCACCGGAAGAAATCGAATTTAAGAATCTTGAACTCGAAGTTGATCACGGATTAAAGATAACTGCAGATATTTACTATGGTAGTACTGTGGAGGTAGGTTGTTCAAGATGTACTATATCCAATGTGGAAGAGGGCATTAGGGTAACAATTAAATGGGACAATGTAAACGAAGAATCCATTCTCCTGGAGGAAAAGCGTTGATCCTTGTAATAGACTACGTTGTTTTTGCACTTTTGTACTTTAGTTGAGATCGTTGAGCTGCTTGGACAGCTCTTTTATTTTGTTCCACTAACGCAACAGGTTAGATTAAAAGGTGAAGATTAACGTGTGTTGTGGAGGTGAAGAAAGAATGAAAGGAAGAGTCTATATTAAAAAACGCTATTTTATTATCTTAATACTACTAATGACAATAATTTTACTCGGTCCTTCCTTCTTAGGAGGATATTTTTGGACAGAGCGTTCTGCAATTAGAGATTCATTTCCGAATGAAGATGGGACTGTAGTCTTTGAAAAGGATTTTAAAAACAAAAAGGTTGTTATTTGGGATACAGGTCAAAATAAATATATCAAACTTATAGAGAATAACTTTCTTTACCGTCCTATCTTAGTAAGTGGGATAGATGCTAAAACATCAGATAAAAAGATGAATGTAACTTGGTCGGCAACTAATCGGGAGGGAGAAATCTACGATACACTCTTTGCGGCAGAAGTTCTTGATGAAGACATTGTGAAAGTTATTGTTAGTAATGAAAAGGCGAATTTAGAAGGTGAAAAATTATCATTAAAAGAAGTAGAAGAACAATCGACTATATTTGTAGAATTAGATGTTAATGATGGTGTTGCGGCACATTATATCTTAATTCCTTATTTGGAAGTTGGAAACTTTATTTTTCGTGGAGTTGATGCGGAAGGTAATGTTGTATCTATTTTTTAAGCTAGTTGAAGACTAACGGGTGCTTTAGTCAAGTAGTGCCATGTCTTTTAAGACGTCTAGGGAATTAGCGAATTGAAAGGTAAAATAGGTTTTTGGGGCGTTAATCCATTAAAGAATTAATGTCCCTCTTTATAGAAATAATAGAACTAAAGAGGCAGGTTGGTTGAACAAGAGGAGATGGAATCTTAAGGGGTGATATAAGTGAAGAAACGGGATTTTGTAATACCATTGTTAATTGCAATCACATTAATATTTTATATAAGTGGATATAGGTTTACGGCGTTAAGCGCTGCCAAAAGTAATTCTTTTCTTCCAAAAAATGCAGAGTTGATGGATCAATATGAAACGGGTTCATCCGTTATTTTTTTATTTAATATCGCTGAAGAAGAGAGGTATCAAACTGTACTATCTGAAAAGTCAGGTGTGCTTTTTCGTAGTACCGTATCAACCGTTATTCCGTATAGTACTGATAAAATTCAAACAGTTGGAGGGATGAGCATTACCACTAGAAATGATGAAGCCACCTTATTGAGTGTAATCTCATACGATGAAGAAGTCGCATATATAGAGGCTGGTGTCGAGCCTTATGTGGAAAGAAAGGAAATAAACAAAGGAGAACGTATTTCTTTCTTGTTTCCTTTTAGTAAGCAAATAGACTTTCTCTACCCAGCAGCATTTAATAAGGACGGTAAAAAGCTTTATTATTACGGATATCCAAAAGATACAAATGTGCTTAAGAGCGAGGATTTTAAGTGGCATAAAATCGAAGAATAATAATAAAAAAATTTCACTAACGGAGCAGGTTAGTTGAATAACACGTGTTAAAGTAATGGAGTTTTTTAACTGATGAGGTTAGAAATGGAGTTGACGTTAGGACTAATCATCTGCTAAGCAATTACCCAAGATTTATAAGGAGTGTTATTTATGAGGGAGTATGAGTCTTTTTTCTTTAATAGAATTTTCAGAAATGAAAACATTGAATTTTTCTTAATTGGTGGGGTTAACAACCAGGAAAACTTTACTGAACTTTGGGATGGAAGAGAGACTAAGTTATTAGGATATTTGACGATTTTCACAGACGTCGAGCTTGTTCAAGAGCTTGAACAATTGAACTTAATTCATTTATTAGAAGGAGTAAGTCTAGACAACGAGAGAATTATTAAGCATACAAGAAAATTCATTGAAAATATGACGATTTCAAAAAAACATTTAGACATCGAGAATGTTAAAATTTATAACACTCAAATTAATGCGAATGGAACTAGTCCTCCTTATAATGATTTTATTAAGAGTGTTATTCAAAATGACGTTCCTTACAATTTAATAGAAAAACTCAAGTTTCCGCGTAAATTTAATGAATAGGAGGAAGAAAAAATGAAGAAATTTATTGGGATGTTCATTGTTGTACTGATTTCAATAGGGGTAGCTGATGTGTTACAAGGATTTATTTTAACACTAATGTATACACCGAATCATTACTCACAAGGTACTCAAGAAATGGCGACCTATCTGCAATACATAATTTCAGCTATAACGGTAACCTTAGCCCTTTGGAGTATTCACAAGGTGAAAAGTTTAGTGAAAAACTCTAGTTCATCAGTTAAAGTATCATGAAGTTTTATGCATTCAAGCTTAAACTAACGGAGCAGTTTAATTGAACAAGAATTATGACGTATATATAAATATTTAACAGAAAAAGATTATGGGAGGGAGAATTATTTGTTTACTTTATATATAACGAGACATGGTGAGACTGTATGAAATACACAAAAAAGAATGCAAGGTTGGAGCGATTCGGAACTAACAGAGAATGGGATAAGTAACGCTGTATCTTTAGGAAGTAGGCTTAAAGAGATAAACTTTGATGCAATCTATACAAGCTCAAGTAGAAGAACTGTATCAACTGCTAACTTGATTAAAGGAGAAAGAAATACTCCTATCATTCTCGACGATAATTTAAAAGAAATTAATATGGGAGGGGCAAACTTTTTCTACCATAGAGGATAAGTATCCAAGGGAATTTTACTCATTTTGGAATACTCCACATCTGTATAATTCATTAGATGGTGAAAGTTTTGATGAACTTAAAAATAGAGTATTGAAAGCTATTAATTCTATACAAGAGAAATATAGTAAAGGAAATATTCTAATAGTTACTCATTCTATCGTTATTAAAACATTATTGGCATTTTTCAAAGACTATACTTTAGAAAAATTATGGGAACCACCTTTTATTCGAGATACAAGTCTAACAATAGTTGAGTTAAATGGTAAAGAAAGAAACATTGTAATAGAGGGCGATTTATCACATCGGTAGATGGAGATTCAGAAAGAGAAGTGATAGAGATGCTAAGAAGAGCTGTCGGTGCAATTGTTTTTCAAGGAAATAAATTTTTAATAGTACATAAAACCAATATTAATACCTTGGAAGGTAAACAGATTATTAAAGGGGAGTGGGACTTCATTAAAGGGGGAGTAGAAGAAAATGATAAGGATTTATACGATGGACTATTGCGTGAGTTACATGAAGAGACGGGTTCAATAGAGTATAAGGTTGTAAAAGAATTTCAAGAAAAAATTCGGTTTGATTTTCCAAGTGAGATTGAAGTAAAGATTGGATACGCTAAACAGGAAACAACGATGTTTCTCGTAGAATTTTTAGGTGATATAAACTCGCTTAGTCCAAATGATAATGAAATTAGCGACTTGAAATTTATTGAAAAAGACAAAGTAGTAGCCAAGATACGAAAGATTATTTTATAAAGTATCTAATAGTTTAGTTCGTGTTTAAAACAACTCTAAATATAAGCTTTGTGAAACATTTCACTTAAACTAACGGGTACTTTATTTAAAGATCGTTGAGCTAATTAGACAGCGCTTTTTTCTATTTCAACTAAAAGGGCTGGATAGTTAAGGGGAATTAAATTACTAAGGAGGAATTGTGTGATAACAAATTGGTGGTATTGGATTTTTCATACGATGTTTTTGGGATTCGTCCTTATAACTCTAACCTTATTTTCCTCTTATAAAATGGAGGGAGAGAATCCAGGATCATTAAATGAGTCATTATTAAACATTTGGTGGGGGTGTATCATAATTTTATTAGTGTTATTATTTTTCAAAAGAAAAAGCGAAAAAATTCAATAAAAGATTGTTGAAGTTATTGATTTGATTAGGTACTGTACTTAAACTAACGGGTGCTTTACTTGAAGAGCGTTGAGTTGCTGGGGGCTCAATTCTTATTGAACTAACGAGGCTGTTTGGAGGTGTCGTGGTATGTGGGTTGCAGAGCTAATAACTACGATAGTTGAAGTAATCGCAGGCATTTACGAATCAAAGAGAAAGAGGAGAGATAGACGTTTGAGAGAGGGAAAAAGGAGTGTCTAATACGGACAATAGATTGAATACACAGTTCGATTATATTGTGAAGAGACGTACATAAGCTAACGGGGGCTTTACTTAAAAAAGGAGTAAAGCCTTTTTCATCTTTAACTAAAGAAGCAGATTAGTTCAATAAGGCGTTATAAAATTGGAGGATAGTGCAATGGTTAACACAGTAACTTTTTCATTCAGTAGTGCCGAGTATGAAGGTACTGAGGCGACTGAAACATTTAGTTTTGAAAAGTTAGGAATTGATGAGAATATGGATGAAAAAGCATTGGAAAGAGAATTAGAACAAATTTTTCAGGCTTGGGTCTGGCATAAACTTAATATTTCCTACAGTGTGATCAGGGGTAAATCGGATACCATCCAGTAATGCAATAGAAATTTTTTACCCAACAATCGGACTTGTTCTTCTAAACTAACGGGTGCTTTACTTCAAGAATGAGTAAAGCCTTTTTCTTATTGAGCTAACGGGGGAGGTTTTCAATAAGATATGTAGAAGTTAAATATATACAAGAACGGATGGGTTGTTACTTATGTCTGAATGCTTTTGATATGAATCTGCCCAACACAAAATGCCCCTAAACAGCCTAGTTAACTCCCTTTTGATTTGAGAATACATATCAGCGCAGTCGTTGAATAAGATGGATTACTATGTAAACTTGGAAAGAGGTATAGAATGATTCAGATATCTGGGAGATCCTTTCAACAAAGTGACCTGCGACCAACTAATAGTATTCAAGGTGCGATTCTTCGAAGGATGAATGAAAGTCCAACAGTTCATTCGTATCAATCCATAGCTGAATTATCGTTTGAGCTTACGTTACGAAAGAACATTATAGAAAGTGCAAAGGCTATGAATGAAAGTAATGTACAGTTTGCAGTATTTAAAGCTTCCCGTTGTAATCCTCAATACTGGCAATTGACGAGTGCTGGGGGATTCTTACTGCGGCACGGTGTAAAACCATCAGACGCAATTCGAGATATATACTTGAACAGTTCCCAATATGCATTTGAATGTGCAACAGCAATGATCATTATCTATTATCATGCGGTCCTATACCTTATAGGAGAAACTTTATTCAATCAATTATTTCAAAACATCTATTTATACAGCTGGAATGCTGATCCCAATCTCGGATTAAGACGCTATACTACTCACGATTTCTTACCTGGAGATGTCGTCTATTTTAATAACCCGGATTTTGATCCCGCAACTCCTCAGTGGAGAGGAGAAAATGCCGTTGTTCTAGAAGATGGTACGTTTTTTGGCCATGGAATCGGAATCCTCACAGCTGAACAAATGATTCGTGCACTGAACAAATTGAGAAAACCAGAGAGCAATCAATCAGCCTATTTGACTACAGAAGTTGCAAGACCGTCATTTACCCATTTGTGGAACATTACAAGGGCGCAACAGATTTATTCTATTCCTATATATCAGTTAGTTGACCACAGTGACGAAAGTTCGATTTCGTTTTTTCAATATTTATTCTCTTAAAATAATCTAGTTTTATATGGCTGTTGTCGAATCAAGATAGCCCTGCTTTGACAGCTCTTTTTTCTTGTTCAACTAACGAAGCAGGTTAGTTCAATAAGAAAAATGCATAAATGAATATATTGAAAACCGCAACTCTTTACATATTGACTCGTATAATAGGTAACAGATGTAAGGAGGTATTTAGATGAAACGTTTTATGTATTATTTTGTTTGGGTTCTATTTATTGGTTTCGTCTGTTATTTAGGTAGCCAATATTATATGAGTTTAAAATCCATTGCCCAAGAAACGTTTGATAACAAATTATCCTTTATGTACAGTCTCGTGTTTCCTGTCATTATCGGGATGCTATTAAAGCTACCTGTATTGGTCAAAGACATTAAGCAACAGAAAAAATGGACATTCGATTGGGTGAAATTGTTAGCAATTGGTGCTCCAACCTTTTTTATCGTAACTTCTCCCGTTTTGATTTATCTCATTTGGACTTATACCTCATTTGGTAAACATTCAATATTTGAGGATTATTTAATAATAACAATTAGTACTCCATTCACGACAGCAGCAGGAATAGTGCTTGGATACTGCTTGTTAGATATTCTGAAAAAGTAAAACACTTTTAATCCAAGAAATTCATGCAAACGCTTCAATCCATCTAGTGTGTGCCACCTTGAAGCTGCTTTTTTTAAGGTTCTCTTCTGTCTAAGTATGCTTGAACCTGGCATTCTCCTTTGGCTACATCTAAGTCAATAGCAGGATTCATTCTACATCTCCTCCACGTATAGTTTGCCGGTAACCCCAAATCCTCCTTGTAGTGTCCTAGCTTCGCTTGTTATACGAGTCCTACCCGGCTACAGTAATCATATAACCATATAAAAAATGGTCAACCAGAAATATCTGGCTGACCTTATTGATTCACTTCTTCAAAACAAATAACTGAAAATTTTAAGAAAGTAGTATAAAATAAAATAAAATAATACTATCCATTTTGCTCGACAAAGGGACAATTCCATTGTCCCTATAAGGTAATAGTAGTACCAAGCAGCTTGAGGGAACGGTCTCTCTGTACCAACCAAGTGAACCTCACAGCACATTTCATAGTCCAAAGGAGCGGAGATCATGCGAAAATCTAGAGTAATTATTGTAGCAGTTATTCTTCTCTTTTTATTTATTACCGGTTATTTAGAAAGGTATGGAAGTGAAAGGATAGAAAAGGGAGAAATAGAAGAAACATCAGAGGTTATCCTTTCTGAACTCCCTACTGTTTGGCCAACAGAAGAATGGCCGACTTCTACACCGGAGGAACAAGGAATGGATAGTGAAAAGTTAGTAGAGATGTTTGAATACATTGAACAAAATGACCCAAAAAAATTACATGGTTTACTGATCATACGAAATGGCCATATCGTCGCAGAGAAGTATTCTTCCCCATACCATGAGAAGTTTCCGCATAATACATATTCTGTAACGAAAAGTCTAACTTCCGCAATAGCTGGAATTGCACTTGATGAAGGAATTCTTAATCTTAATGACCGTGTACTTGATTATTTTCCTGACATGACGTTTGAAAATATGAGTGAAGAAAAAGAAAATATGACTATCGAACAATTACTTTTGATGAAAACTGGTATTCAGTGGCCGGAATGGGAACCAGAAAATCAAGTTTTTAGGGTATGGGAGAATAGTAAAAAAAGTAGACTTCAATATTATCTAGATCAACCAATCATTAAGGAACAAGTGGGTGAGTGGAACTATGATACTGGTGCAGCCTACGTTCTAGGTGCCATTATTGAACGTGCATCTGGAATGACATTAAACGAATATGGCAAAGAAAAGATATTCGATAGAATCGGGATGGATAGTTTGAAATTTTATGAAACAAATGACGGAATAGCACATGGTGGAACCTATTCCGAGATGACTCCACGGGACATGGCAAGATTTGGTTACCTTTATCTTCATGATGGAAAATGGGATGGGGAACAAATTGTTCCAAAAGAGTGGGTGAAGGAATCCCTTCATCCACATACTGACTTAGGAAAGACTGATTATGGCTACTATTTTTATTTGAATGAAGGTGAAAATGGGCGAGAATTCTCAGCACGTGGTGCATTAGGTCAGTGGATTATAGTTGTTCCCGAACTAGAGCTAATTGTTATTGAAACCGGTAGAAATTTTGAAAGACTATCGATAAATGAATATATTGTGCCAGCAATCAAATCAGAAAGCCCGTTATTAGCGAATGAACAAGCATACGCTAGATTAAAAGAATTAATGGAAAAAAAATGAAACTGTTGTTTAAGATCTGATCATAGTTCTCATTTTACTTCTCTTTGTGTTGGATAAGTTAATATATGTAATTTTTGTTTGAAAGAGGTTTTTTACTTCAGGTTTGTGGATGGGACTTTTTTTCTTGAACTAACGGAGCGGGATAATTGAAAAAAACTTTATAGGGGGAAATCAATGGATCCTGTTCGTGAGTTTACTATAGATATGATTACTTATTCATATGCAATAGCAACTATTTTAATCGTGTGGGTAATTTTAAATGGATTCCTGAAATACAAAAAAGAAGTAAAAGAAATAGTGGTCAAAGTCACTGTCTTACTATTATTAATAGTTTCTTCCTACTTTAATAAAAGAAGGAGTTTGTTTACTGAAATAAAAGGTTGGGTGTGTATATGATAAGAATGCGAATAATGACCGGGGCTTATCTTTTTTATGACAATAAACTTTTGATGTTGAAACGTTCAAAAGAAAGAGAATTAGCACCTGATTTATGGACTGGAATTGGTGGACATGTCGAAGCTAATGAACATTATATTCCTGAAGAGTCTTGTTTAAGAGAGATTTTCGAAGAGACGGGAATAAGAAGGAATGATATAGAGCAATTTAAACTTCGTTATATATTAATGCGTAGAAGCAAAGATGAAATACGCCAACACTATATTTATTTCGGAAATGCTACAAAGATGAATTTTATTAATTCAGATGAAGGTGCTCTGCATTGGATAGACCTTTCGAAAGTTTTAAACTTAGAAATGCCTTTGACCGTTAATCATATGCTTAAACATTTTCTTAATAATCCTAATCAAGAATCGGTGTTTATAGGGTCAGTTAATCAATCAAATATGGAATGGTCTTGTTTGGCTGAATAAGCTTTACTTTACTTTACTTTATCAACGGGTGCTTTACTTCAAGAAGGAGTAAGGCCTTTTTTCTTATTGAACTAACGCGGCAGTTTAGTTGAATAAGGAGTGTGACTTCTCAGTTTCTTGACACTGTAGAAGGCTGCAAAAGAAAGGATGGTAATTACGATTAAAAAGGCAACAATATTTGCTCTTGCTTTCCTGTTTCTTTATGGGTGTACTGAAAATTCAAATATGAGTTCAAACAAAAATTCGGGGAGAACAAATCCGATGGATGACCCTGTGAATATTACAGAAGAGGAAGCGAATGAAATTGCTCTGCAACAAGCAATAGCAGAAGGTAATGAAGTAGAAACAATAATCCTTCAGGATATTAAATTTATTAACTCAAAAATGTGGGATGAATATGTGGAGCAGTACAATTATGATTCTGAAGTTAGCGAGCATTTTTTACAGTTTTTAAAAGACAAAAAAAAGCAAACTAATAAGGAAGGTATTCATACGATTGAGAAGATAAATCTTGTGAGTATTGAATTGACTAATGATAAGGAGTTTAGTTCAATCAGTTCCAATGGTGACTATGTGTATGATGTGTTATTAGATATGAAAGTTCATAAAGAATCTGAATTCTATATGAATGGAGTTACACATCATGTCTATGTTATTAACAAAACAAGTGACGGTCTTAAAATAGAAACTGTATATTTTAAAGGCTTGGTAGATGATAAGTAGTAATAAACTAAATTGGCTGGTCTCAATGTTTTTAGACATCGAATTTAAAATAGGTTTGGTCAAGAATATGCAGAAGACCAGGAGATACGTTAAGGTGCATTAGTTGAAGATCGTTGAGTTAGTTCTTTTCTTGTTCAACTAACGCGGCAGGTTAGTTGAGTAAGGGTTGTAACATTATTCCATATGATTCGTCTTAATGACTAATAGGTTAGAAGGAGCAATTGAATATTCGAGAGGAGGCGTTGGGGGTGAACAGAAACAAATTTAAAATGTCCGTGTTAATAATAAGTATCGTTATCATATTATTAATAACACTATTTATGATTTCCAATATCAATTCTAATTATCAAGCAAACAAGCTTGAGATGAATAAATGCTTTGATAAGGAAGCGGGTATAAGCGTGATGGTAGAGAAAAAAATCTTGACATCCAAAACTACTGTTACTTGCGAAGAAAACTAACTTGAATTTTAAACCTCTGATCTTAGGTCTTTTATTACGCACATCTCATCAACTCAACTCAACTCAACTCAACTGCTGCATTATTGGGAATTTGACACGCTGGCTCCATGATTTTTAGCTTTCTTGAACTGGTGATTTAGCAGGACAAGACTGTCAGTAGACAGCTTTTATTCTTTTTCAACTAAAGAAGCAGTTTAGTTTAACAAGAATACTAAAATGGGGAGAGAAATGAAATGAAGTTATACATTGAACATTATGTTACGTTCTTACTCTTAATTTCATTTGGATTTTTTTATATCGTTGCATCGTTTTTGACAGGAGGAACAAATGAACCGTATAGGGATTTACTAATAACTATTGCTGTCGTTCACTTTGTTATGTCCAAACTGATAACTATAAAAAAGAATGAAGAGAAACAAGAGAAATAGCCTATTGAACAAAGGGGTGCTTTAGTTGAGATCGTTGAGCAAACTAGAACTTGGACTACTAATCCGCAATCAATGCCACTATTCGATAACCTTTTCACAGGGCTGTTTTTCCTTGTTGGGATCGTCCTTATTATTGTGTCTTTCAAGAACAAAGTTAACCCTAAATACTAAAAAGAGCATATCCGAAACGCAATACTAATAGAAGGAGTCGCGATATCTAATGTGGGAATTGTGGAAGGAACCCTATATCATATTAGGGGCATTTATAGGTTTTGAAGTAATCATTTCTTTTTCTTCTAAGAAAAAAAGAACATTAAAAAGGTCACTCCTAAATATTATTTTATCTAGTCTAGTGGTTTTTCTAGTTTCTCTCATAGGTTGTACCTTATTTAATTAACCACTATCGTTATTTACCTTTTTGTCAAAGTCATTGAGCAATCAGCTGCTATACTGCTCTTTTCACATATTGAACTAACGGGCAGTTTATTTTAATAATTAATTTGGTTAATTACGGAAAAAATATTGGGTGTGGGAGGGATGATAATGGACCAATTAAAAGGGAAAGTTGCCATTGTTACGGGTGCAAGCCGTCTGAAAGGGATTGGAGCAGCTATTTGTCGGGAGTTAGCTGAATCGGGTTATCATATATTTTTTACTTATTGGACGGAATATGATAAAAAAATGCCTTGGAGCATTGAGTTAGATGAACCCGTGAAATTAAAAGAAGAATTAATAAAACAAGGTATTAAGGTAGCATGTATGGAGTTAGATTTAACTCAACATGATGCACCTGAACAACTACTAAATAAAGTTTCTGAACAACTTGGTAGCCCTGATATCTTGATTAATAACGCAGCATACTCAACTAACAACGATTTTTCTAATTTAACTGCCGAAGAATTAGATAAACATTACATGGTAAATGTACGTGCAACGACACTATTAAGTAGTAAATTTGCTCAAAGGTTTGTTAAGAAATCAGGTGGAAGAATCGTCAATATTACTTCAGGTCAGTTTCAAGGACCAATGCCTGGCGAATTAGCATATGCAACAACAAAAGGAGCAATTGATGCTTTGACTATTACATTGTCGGCCGAACTAGCTCCTTTAGGAATAACGGTTAATGCATTAAATCCAGGTCCAACTGATACAGGTTGGATGACTGAAGAAATAAAAAATGAATTAAAACCGATGTTTCCTTTCGGTAGAATAGGAAAACCGAGTGATGTTGCAAAAACTATTAAATTTCTAGTGAGCGATGAAGCAGATTGGATTACAGGTCAGATTATTCATTCAGAAGGTGGATTTAAAAGGTGAATTAATCTTAAAAAGCTTTGGTTCTAGAGCCTTTTTTTGGGTTTTGGGTAATGAGAAACGGCTAAGGGGAATTAAACCCTAATCCTTGCATAGCTAACGGGGAGGTTAGGTGAACAAAGGTTGATTGGGAGGTAAGAAGTTGGAAAACGATAAAGGTATTTTATTAATAAATATGATCATTGGTACTTTAGGGCTCATTATTATTGGAATAGGGTTACTAAAATATTATGAATCTGTTGGTGGAACGGCTTTTTATGCATTGTCAGGTTTTCCATTACTAATGATTTACTTACATTATCTTGAAGGGAAAGCTCGTCTAAGTAATAAAATATTATGGATAAGATTTATCATCGTGTCGTTGGTACTTGTTATCGTTTACATATTATTCTTCCGCTGACGTGGGCTTTAATTGAAAATCGTAAAGCTGCTTAGGGGTGCATTATTTATTGAATTTACCGACAAGAGAATTGAATAAGATTAATAGAAGGTGGAGAGAGTATGACACTAAAATCAGAACTGAAAAACTTAGATAAAACGTTGCAAAATGGCAATTTAGATATGCTTATTGGAAGAATGTTAGAGAATATAGGTTCAATCGACTCGGAACTTAGGGATACACTAATTTATAATTCATTTGGAAAACTAATTCTCGAAGACTATTTAACAGCAGAACAAATGAATTATATCCTTGAAGTTTGTCTTAGAAACTTATTCCTCGGTATTGGTCAACATGAGGATGACTCAGTGTTTAGTCGTTCTTTTTCTGCTTTAGTTATTGTACTGATCTTAAAGAAAGATAAAGAAAAGCGGTTCCTACCAGATGATACGTTGAAACAATTAATTGAAAAGAGCATTGAATACTTAAAGCTTGAAGAAGATATTCGTGGCAATGTGGTTGGAAAAGGATGGGCGCATAGTATAGCACATGGAGCAGATCTGTTAACTGAAGCGATAAATCATCCAAGTTTTAATATCTCGTTCTCTCCTGAGTGTCTTGAAACAATCAAACTATGTTTATTCAAAGATAGCACGAGTGGATTACCATATGTTGATGAAGAAGAGGAAAGACTTGTTTTTGCGGTAGAAGCCCTTCAGGAGAAAGGCGTAAGTGATAGTGAAATTGAAAATTGGCTTTCATCGATTTCTGATGAGCTAGATAAACTATTAGAAAAAGAAGGATATAGTTTAAACTTCTTTTGGAAGAAGTCCAATGTAATAAACTTTTTACGAGGATATTATTTCAGACTGCTGTACAAAAACGATGGTTTGAAATTACGAGAAAGTATAGTAAAGATTTTAGAGCGGTGGCATAAACAATTCTACAACTAAAAGCATGACTATACCTTACACAGGATTTGATTTAAAGAAGCAGGATAGTTTAGGGGATACTGGGAAAGCTATTCCGTAAGAAAACAGCGGATGGTGATATCCATGAGAAGACTTTCAATTTTATTAGTAAGTATTACACTAATGTTTTTAATTACAACTAACGTCTATGCACAAGATGAACTTACAAGAGAGAAACTACTGGAAGAAACTTTGATGGTTAGGTATCTCCCACTCCTTTTAGAAGTTACTAATAAGTTATTTATGTGTGAAAGAATCATTGACATAAAGAGACTTGATGGAGATCGAAATCACGAATTAACTATAGAAGTAGTAACCTTTGAACAAGCACATTCACCCCCTTACGACTTATTTCGAGTAACGCTGACCGATACATCAGATGGGATAAATGTTATAAATGTAAAACGTAAAAAGGATTTATCAACCCAACAACTTAATAAACATTGCGGATTCAAATAGCGAAGTTCGTCTAGGTATAGCAATTTATCAAGGGGGGAAAAGGAGTCCAATGGATAAAGTTTTTGCTTTTGTTTTATTAGTAATTCCCTTATCGATCTTTTTACTCTATTTAATCTATACAACTTTAAAAAACACAGAGTCAGGAAAGAAGTATATGATTTTTGGATTGCATGTTTCGTTAGTAGGGGGGATATTGGTTCTTGATAACAATATTGATTTAAGTGGGTTTGGGTACATTATTGTTATATTAGGTCTAATTCTTTCAATGGTAGGCATGCGTAAGGATAAATAATGCCGTTTGATGCCGCCTCCCACCGTCCCGCGTCCAAAGCAAGCCATCGCGCGTCCAAAGCAAGCCATCCTGCGTCCAAAGCAAGCCATCCTGCGTCCAAAGCGAGCCGTTCCGCGTCCAAAGCGAGCCATCCCGCGTCCAAAGCAGGCTACTCCGCGTCCAAAGCAGGCTACTCCGCGTCCAAAGCAAGCCACCCCATCACCGATCGCAACTAGTAATACAAAAAACGATAGCCAAACTCAACATATATCGAGTTTGGCTATCGTCATGTTTATCACTTCTGTTGTGCTGCAATGGTTTGTTCTAATTCAGCGAGCGATGTTTGGATCGCTGTGAGTTCCTTCTCGAGTTTGAGTCTGTTAGTCTCGGTTGAGAGTTGCCACTGTTCGATTGAGCCCTTAATTCCATTGACAGCTTCCGGGACTAACTCTTTCGCTTCCTTCGTCATATGTGCGACTGAGTTTTTTAACTCGGAGATTTTTTCTTTAACGTCGTGTAATTTATGCTTCATGTCAGATGAAGCGTTTTTAACGGACGAGCGGATTTCGCTGCCCGTTTGTGGAGTGGAAAATAACACAGTGACAGCGGCCGTCACCGAACCTGCAAGTAGACCTGCTAGAAATGTAGATGCTTTCATGGAATGCACTCCTTTTATTTTGAATAGTATTCCTTCTCATACTTTAATTAAAACATGGGGAACTGTTTCGAGCAAATGAAAAAAGCTTTCCCGTGAAGGAAAGCTTTTATTATCAATTAGATAATGCTGTTTTGAATGAAGTCCGCTTCAGTAAAGTTTTAATGATTGGATAGATGATGAAAAATACGATTCCATTCATTGCAACTGCAGGAAGGACGACAGTGACGAACAATAATCCGAAAGGTACTTTCGCGCCGATAACGAAAATGGCGACGGAAAGGAAGATCGTTCCGGATAACAATGTTCCACAGCAAGCGATGATTGTCGAAACGATAATATGGTTTGCGGCTTTTCTTAGCAAAGCGATAACTGCAAAAACGACAAACGCCGTAATAAATTTATCGATAATATTCGGTATGAATCCTCCTGGGAAGCTTGTGAAAATCCCTGACAGGACTCCTGTCGTTGCTCCGAGTAAAAAGACGCTTTTAACATCCGGGAATAAAAAGATTCCGATGAACATCATCGTCAACATGAAGTCAGGCTTCATGCCCTCACCATAACCCGGAATGACCAAGTACAAAGCTGCGCCTACCGATACAAGTAGCGCCATTAACATAAGATTTTTCGTATTCAATTCTCATCTCTCCTCAACTAGACTCTATTTTTCGTTCTCCTAACGTATCCTCGTGATCGTCAGCGAAAACTTATAGTAATTATACAGTCAATTTCGTGAACTTTCAACTGTTATTTATTACCGAAGCGGTTTCGTATTTGGTTTGCAATTTCCTTAATGCGTTCTTGGGTGGACTCCTCCATCTTCGGATTCCAGCCCATTTCGAAACCGTCCGTTTCGTCAAATCTTGGAATGAAATGCAAATGGAAATGGAATACGGTCTGACCCGCTGGAGCTCCGTTGTTTTGTAATAAATTCATCCCGGCAGGCTTGAATTCCTCTTTGAGGACATTCGCAATTTTCGGCGCAACTGAAAATAAATGTGAAGCTTCTTCTTCTGTCATATCATAAAGGTTTTCTCGATGATTTTTTGGGATAAGCAAAACATGCCCTTTTGTCACAGGCATGATGTTCATAAAGGCGACAACGTGGTCATCTTCATAGATTTTCTCACTAGGGAGGGTCCCTTCTACAATTTTACAAAAAATACATGATGGCATTTGCAATCATCCTTTCTGATTCGTAATCTCCGTAAAACGGAGAAGTATTCATGATTGAAACAAGTGTAGCATATTTTCTGTTAATGCGTGAAAGATGGACAAAGCATTCCGGTTCGATGTTTGGTAAAATGGAAACAAGAATGGAGGATGGTTATGGCAATTCTTGAAGTAAAAGATGTGACAGGTGGATATACACGTAAACCTGTTTTACATGATTTATCATTTGAAATCGGCAAAGGCGAGCTCGTCGGTTTAATCGGCTTGAACGGTGCCGGGAAAAGTACAACAATTAAACATATTATCGGACTAATGAATCCACATGAAGGCGAAATTGTAGTGAACGGTGTTACGTTTAGCGAAAACCCTGAAGTTTACCGTAAAGCATTCACATATATTCCGGAAACACCGATTTTATATGAAGAGCTGACATTGAAGGAACATCTTGAGTTGACAGCGATGGCGTACGGATTGGATCGGGAAGTATTCGACGCGCGCACTGAAATACTCGTAAAAGAGTTCATGATGGAAAAGCGTTTGAATTGGTTCCCATCGCATTTCTCCAAAGGGATGCGCCAAAAGGTTATGATTTTATGCGCATTTTTAGTGGAGCCTTCACTCTATATTATCGATGAGCCGTTCGTCGGGCTTGACCCGATCGGAATCCGTTCATTGCTCGATCAAATATCTGAGAGGAAAGCGAATGGCGCTTCCGTATTAATGTCGACGCACGTACTTTCCACCGCGGAAAAGTATTGTGATCGGATTATTGTACTTCATGAAGGACGAGTAAGGGCACAAGGGACGATGGATGATTTAAGGAAAGCGTTCAACCGGCCGAATGCATCATTGGACGAGCTCTATATTTCAATGACTGAGGATAATGACAATGAACAACTTGCGTGAAATTTGGAGCGATCGTTTCATTCGGTACATGACCGAACTACAAAAATATATGAAGTTCGTTTTCACTGGCCATTTAGCAATTGTCCTGCTCTTTACGATTGGCGCGGGCGGTTATGCATACAGTGAATGGCTGAAGGAAGTGCCGTCCGAATTTCCTTCTGCAGTCATAGCGGCTGTTCTTATCGGTGCGGCATTATCGATTGGCACGCCTGTTACGTTGTTGAAGCCAGCAGATATCGTCTTTTTCCTTCCGATGGAGAGCAAGATTGATGATTATTTGAAACGGTCATTACGGTACACGCTATTTTCACAGCTGCCGGTTCCGTATATGTTATTTATCGTCCTCTTGCCATTATTGGCGGCAACGGATGTTGCGGGGAAACCGCAATTCATTCTCACTGCAATTGTCATTTTACTTGTGAAATGGTTGTACGTCGAATCGGAATACTATTACCGTCGTGCGAATGAAGGGGAAGGGATGTGGAAAGACCGTCTCGTCAGGTTCGTATTGGCGGCACTGCTTTTGTATACGATGCTCGCAGGCAGTCCTTATTTCATCCTACTCATCGGTTTGGTGATGGCAATCTATTATTTATTTTGGAAGAAAAGAAGCGCTGCAAATCCGTTTCCTTACGAGCACTTCATCACACTAGAGCAAAATCGGATGATGCGTTTTTATCGATTTGCTAATTACTTCACGGATGTTCCGCATTTGAAAGGATCGGTTAGTCGCCGTGCGTGGCTTGGATTTCTTTTGCGCCCTGCACGATTCGGTCAAACGTCGCCTCAACGATATTTACTCAGAAGGACGCTTGTGCGGACGGATGATCTATTTTGGCTATGGGTTCGGTTAACCGCGTTATCGGTAATCGGCGTTGTCCTCATTCCGTTCCCAATCGTTGTCTATATCTTCATCGGTGCGTTGGCATTTGCTTCATCCATCCAATTAGTCCATGCATTACGGGCTGGGGATGATTTCAGAATGGATAAGCTTTTCCCGGAAGCGATAAATACGAGGATACCCGCGATCCGCAAAACAGTTAGTGGCGTTCAATTACTTCAGGCGATTGCTGTCCTTGTAGCTGGACTCATTACGGTCGGAATTTCAGTGACACCAGTCATTATGGCAGTAATTGTACTCATTATTTCTGAATTAACAATTCGCGTATCCAATGAGAAAACAGAAGAAGCATGACAATCGGCATAAAAAAATAATAATAGAATATTCCCAAAAACCTTGCAACTGATACCCAGAATTATGTATAATGGAAAAAAGGCATCAGGGGTGAGGGAGTTGGAAAACAATTATTCATATGCCGAGTTCTTAAAAGCCGTGGGGAAAAATAGTACTTCGCTTCAAGCGGAAAGATTATTGAATGATATTTATATGGATTTATTCTTGAACCATATTCATCGGGAGCAAACGAAGAAACGTCTCCTGAGGCTCATTGATCTTGCGCTTGATGATAAGGACGAGTACGCCTTCAACAGATTGACTGATGAACTGATGAAACTTGAAAATAACTAAACAAAACTGAGCGGGCTGCCCGCTAGTCGTTCAATCGATTAGCTGTGCAGACCCGCTTTTTATTTTGACCTCAACAGAAATCAACGGTCTTTTTTGCAATAAAAAATAATTAAAACAAGTGTTCTCTTTTTCCTTTGGTCTTGCATCTGACTATGCTAAAATATAGATAATTCATTTGGGGAGGGGCTTGCATGGTCCAGAAATTCGATTTACACGCTCCTTATGTTCCGTTAGGCGACCAACCAGCTGCCATTTCGAAGCTCGTTGAAGGCATCGGGGAAGGCAAAAAGCACCAGACGCTTTTAGGGGCTACCGGAACAGGAAAGACGTTCACCGTTTCGAACGTAGTAAAAGAAGTTAATAAACCAACATTAGTGATTGCACATAATAAAACACTCGCTGGCCAATTGTATAGCGAGTTCAAAGAGTTTTTCCCGAACAATGCGGTCGAATACTTCGTTAGCTTCTATGATTACTATCAACCGGAAGCGTACGTGCCGCATACGGACACGTATATCGAAAAGGATGCGACGATAAACGACGAAATTGACAAACTGCGCCACTCCGCGACGTCAGCTTTGTTCGAAAGAAATGATGTACTAATCGTAGCATCCGTCTCTTGCATTTACGGCCTCGGTTCACCTGAGGAATACGGCAAGCATGTCGTTTCACTCCGGACAGGCATGGAAATTGGCCGAAACGAGCTCCTCCGACGATTCGTTGATATCCAATATTCAAGAAATGATCTTAATTTCACACGGGGGACATTCCGGGTAAGAGGGGACGTTGTTGAATTGTTCCCTGCTTCACAAGACGAACATTGTATCCGCATTGAGTTTTTTGGTGATGAAATTGACCGTATACGTGAAGTGGATGCATTGACAGGAGAAATTTTAGGCGATCGTGAACACGTCGCCATCTTCCCGGCATCCCACTTCGTCACAGGTGAAGAAAAGATGGTGAAAGCGATTGCCAATATCGAAGCCGAGTTGGAAGAGCGTCTAGTGATATTGCGTAAAGAAGATAAGCTTCTAGAAGCGCAACGACTTGAGCAGCGCACTCGGTACGATTTGGAAATGATGCGGGAAATGGGTTTTTGTTCAGGAATTGAAAACTATTCGAGGCATTTGACATTACGGCCAGCAGGGGCAACCCCGTATACGCTTCTCGATTACTTCCCGGATGATTTTCTTATCGTTATCGATGAAAGCCACGTCACGTTGCCGCAAATCCGCGGTATGTATAACGGCGACCAAGCGCGGAAGCAAGTATTGGTCGATCATGGTTTCCGTCTACCTTCAGCACTAGACAACAGACCGCTCATGTTCGAAGAATTCGAGCGGTACGTTCACCAAGCAATCTATGTATCTGCAACACCCGGCCCATACGAAATCGAGCATACACCTGAGATGGTTGAACAGATTATCCGTCCGACTGGATTGCTTGATCCGATCATCGACGTACGTCCGATTGAAGGGCAAATTGATGATTTAATTGATGAAATTAATGAGCGTACAAAGCGTAATGAGAGGGTATTAATTACGACGTTAACGAAAAAAATGTCTGAAGACCTTACCGACTACTTGAAAGAAATCGGTATAAAAGTCCAATACTTACATTCTGAAATAAAAACATTGGAGCGGATTGAAATTATCCGAGAGCTCCGTCTAGGCACATATGATGTTCTCGTAGGCATCAACTTACTGAGAGAAGGGCTCGATATTCCTGAAGTGTCGCTTGTTGCTATTTTGGATGCTGATAAGGAAGGGTTCCTCCGTTCTGAACGTTCCCTCATCCAAACAATTGGACGGGCTGCACGTAACTCTGAAGGAAAGGTTATTATGTATGCAGACCGCTACACGGATTCGATGAAAAAGGCGATTGATGAAACCTCAAGGCGTCGTGAAATTCAAATGGCGTACAATGAAAAACATGGAATTACGCCGACGACGATTAAAAAAGAAGTGCGCGATGTCATTCGGGCAACTCAAGTTGTTGAAGAGGATCTTTCAGCATTAGAGAAAGTGACGAAAGGCAAGGCGTTGTCGAAAGAAGATAAAGTGAAATTGCTTGCGACACTTGAGAAAGAAATGAAAGAGGCGGCTAAAGCGCTTGATTTCGAAAGGGCAGCCGAATTGCGAGATACGATATTAGAATTGAAGGCTGAAAGGTGAAAAAGCGATGAAAAACACGGAAATAGTCATTCAAGGAGCAAGGGTTCATAATTTGAAAGATGTTGATGTCCGCATTCCGCGTGACAAACTAGTCGTTATGACTGGTTTGTCTGGCTCGGGGAAGTCATCTCTCGCATTCGATACGATTTATGCGGAAGGGCAAAGACGGTATGTCGAATCGCTGTCCGCTTATGCAAGGCAGTTTTTAGGCCAGATGGACAAGCCGGACGTAGATGTAATCGAAGGACTGTCGCCTGCAATTTCCATTGATCAGAAGACGACGAGCCGGAATCCACGTTCTACAGTTGGAACGGTCACTGAAATTTATGATTACTTACGTTTGCTATTTGCACGTGTAGGTAAACCAATTTGTCCGAATCACGGAAATGAAATTAGTTCCCAAACGATTGAGCAGATGGTCGATCGGATTATGCAACTGCCTGAACGTTCTCGGCTTCAAATTCTTGCGCCTGTCGTATCCGGCAGAAAAGGGACGCATGCGAAGCTAATCGAGGATATTAAAAAGCAAGGGTACGTCCGGATTCGAGTAAACGGTGAAGTAATTGACCTCGATGACAGTATCGAGCTGAATAAAAACAAAAAACATACGATTGAAGTCGTCATTGACCGGATTGTCGTGAAAGCAGGAATTGAAGCACGACTTAGCGATTCACTCGAGTCGGCATTGCGCTTAGCAGAAGGAACTGTATTGGTCGATGTCATCGATGTAGAAGAATTGTTATTTAGCGAGCATCACGCATGTCCGAAGTGCGGATTTTCCATCGGGGAGTTAGAGCCACGCATGTTTTCATTTAATAGTCCATTTGGGGCTTGTCCCGATTGTGATGGTCTAGGGACGAAGCTTGAAGTCGACCCTGATCTCGTTATCCCGGACAAATCGCTTTCATTGAATGAAGACGCCATTGTCCCGTGGATTCCGTCGAGCTCTCAATACTATCCAGAACTGTTGAAAACAATTTGTAAACATTTCAACATACCGATGGATGTGCCGGTGAACGATTTGTCTGACGAAGACTTGGACATCATCCTTCATGGTTCAAAGGACGAAATGGTTCGTTTCCAATATACGAATGAATTTGGAAATACACGCGTCAACAATATTTATTTCGAAGGTGTACTCGCAAATGTAGAACGCCGTTTTAAAGAGACATCATCCGATTATATACGTGAACAAATGGAGAAGTATATGGCGAGCCGCGCATGTCCAGCATGTCACGGATACCGTTTGAAAGAGGAGACGCTCGCAGTAAAAGTGAACGGTACGCATATCGGAGAAGTGACTTCTCTTTCCATTACGGAAGCGGATCGATTTTTCAACAATCTCGTCCTTTCCGAAAAGGATATGCAAATCGCAAGGCTTATTTTGCGAGAAATTGCCGAGAGACTAGGGTTCCTCATTAATGTTGGGTTAGATTATTTGACGTTGTCGAGGGCGGCTGGCACATTGTCCGGCGGTGAAGCGCAACGTATCCGACTTGCGACGCAAATCGGCTCCCGATTAACAGGCGTCCTCTATATATTGGATGAACCGTCGATTGGCCTTCATCAGCGTGACAACGACCGACTAATCGGTACGTTGCAAAGCATGCGAGATATTGGAAATACGCTCATTGTCGTCGAGCATGACGAAGATACGATGATGGCTGCCGATTATTTAATTGACATTGGACCTGGAGCAGGTGCTGCAGGAGGGCAAATCGTTTCCGCTGGAACACCGGAAGAAGTGATGTGCGATCCGAATTCATTGACGGGCCAATATTTGTGCGGCAAAAAGTTCATTTTATTACCAATCGAACGCAGGCAGTCCGATGGTAGGATTGTATCAATAAAAGGGGCGTCGGAGAACAATCTGAAGGGTGTCGATGCAGACTTCCCGTTAGGACAGTTCATCGCAGTGACGGGCGTTTCAGGTTCCGGAAAAAGTACGCTTGTGAATGAAGTGCTTTACAAAGTACTTGCCCAAAAGTTGAATCGATCGAAACAGAGACCTGGGAAACACACATCCGTCACAGGACTTGAAGAATTAGAAAAGGTCATTGAAATTGACCAGTCCCCAATTGGACGAACTCCGAGATCGAACCCAGCAACGTATACGGGAGTGTTCGATGACGTTCGCGACGTCTTTGCAATGACGAATGAGGCGAAAGTGAGAGGCTACAAAAAAGGGCGTTTCAGCTTCAACGTGAAAGGTGGCCGCTGTGAAGCTTGTCGCGGTGACGGAATTATTAAGATTGAAATGCACTTCCTTCCAGATGTGTATGTCCCTTGTGAAGTATGTCACGGTAAAAGGTATAATCGCGAAACACTTGAAGTAACATATAAAGGGAAGAATATTGCAGATGTCCTATCCATGACTGTCGAAGATGCGCTCGTTTTCTTTGAAAACATACCTAAAATTAGTAGAAAACTGCAAACGATCGTTGATGTCGGTCTAGGCTATATTCAACTTGGCCAACCTGCCACGACGTTATCAGGCGGGGAAGCGCAAAGGGTGAAACTTGCATCAGAATTGCATAGACGTTCAAACGGGAAATCTTTTTACATTTTGGACGAACCGACGACAGGTCTGCATGTCCATGACATCGAAAAGCTTCTTCACGTGTTGCAACGGCTCGTCGATTCCGGAAATACGGTCCTCGTTATTGAACATAATTTGGACGTCATTAAAACCGTCGATCATATTATCGATCTTGGACCTGAAGGTGGAGACAAAGGCGGTCAAATTATTGCGATGGGAACTCCCGAGCAAGTCGCCGAAGTTGAAGCTTCCTACACCGGTCGCTATTTGAAGCCGATTTTGGAACGCGATCGACAAAGAATGAAAGAACGAATTGAAAATGCTTCACGGTAAAAGATTGAAACCTTCTGACAGGTGATTCGTATATATAGATAGTGTTGAAGGGTCTTTCCATGCGTTGTGTTTTGGTGAGACTTTTATGCGAAAACCTTAAAGAAAATGTAGGAGGCGGAAACATGCAGAATGAACGGAAACGTATATTGACGATGTTGGAAAACGGTACAATTTCAATGGATGAAGCCTTAACTTTACTAGAAGCGATGGAAAAGAAATCTACGCCTAACGACGGAGCATCCGAATCGAAGGAAAAGAAAACGTTCGATGAAGGATCTGAGCAAGATAATACAAAAGACGACTCAGGATCGAAAGGGAAAGACCCTTCGATGGACGAATTCATTGAGGATATCCGGAAAGATTTTGTAACCGTTGGAGATCGTTTCATGCAGTTCATGCAAACAACTGTGGATCGAATGAAAGGATTCGATTTCGATAAGCCATTCGGCGGGAGCTCCACATTCCATCATACAATTGTGAAGCAAGCAGATGATTTGGATGAAATCCTCGTCGATATTGATCACGGAAGCATTTCGATCTATGCTACAGAAAATCCGGAAATTCGTGCGGAATTCACTGTCAAATCCTTTAATGGAAGGTCAGAAGAAGATGCGAAAAAGGAATTTCTCGATAAGTTAATTTTCCTTCAAGACGAAGGAAAGCTACGCTATTTAAGCGATTTGAAATTAAGTCAAGTTAATGTCGACCTATTCATACCGAAACAAGCGTATCGAAAGATTTCCGCAAGACTACTGAACGGAAATGTCAACTTGAAAGATATTCAGGTCGATCGACTTTATACGAAGACCGCGAACGGGAAAGTGAATGTCGAGCGCATTCACTTTAACGAAGCAGAACTTGAAGCAGGCAACGGATCGATCCGTTTGAATGAAAGCACAGGCGAAACACTCGAAGCTGAAACGATTAACGGTCGTGTTTACGTGTCGGGTCAATTAAAAGATGTCGAGGCGAAATCGTTAAATGGTCATGTCGTCATCACAACGACAGATCCTGATGCACGTAAAATTGACGCGAAAACAGTGAGCGGTTCCGTTGAAATTTATATCCCATCCGACGTGCCACTCCGTGGGGAAATCTCGACAAATATGGGCCGATTGGATCTTCAATTGAAAGACGTAAATAGAACGTCGGAACAGGAGCAATTCCTACACCGGACGCTTCTGTTCAACAAAGACATAGAAGGCGATTCCAAACCACTCTATGTTCACGGCGAAGCGAAAACAGGCTCGGTTATTGTTTGTTATACTGTGAAACATGATTGAAAGAAAAGCGAAGGGCGCCTGCTTAGAGGCGACAGGCATAAGGTGAAGCTGCGGCGTGGCGCTTTTTGCCACGAAGCAGATTTTCCTTATGACCCCGAGCCTCTGGCGCCCGAAGTCTAGACATAATTTCCATAAGGCTGCCCAGAAAGTCAGTGAAAACTGACTTCTGCGGCAGTTTTTTCATTTAATAAACTGCCCCGCGTCCAAAGCGAGCTGCCTCCGCGCTCGAAGCAGGCTGCCGCGCGCTCAAAACGAGTGCCTCCGCGCTCAAAGTCGACCGCTCCGCGTCCAAAGCGAGCTGCCCCGCGTCCAAAGCAAGCTGCCCCGCGTTCAAAGCAAGCTGCCCCTCGTCCAAAGCAAGCTGTCCTGCGTCCAAAGCAAGCTTCCCCGCGTCCAAAGCAAGCTGTCCCGCGTCCAAAGCAAGCCGCCCCGCGTCCAAAGCAAGCTTCCCCGCGTCCAAAGCAAGCTGCCCCGCGTCCAAAGCGAGCTGCCTCGCGTCCAAAGCAAGCTTCCCCGCGGGTGACGTACAATAGTCTGTGTAAACGTAAAAAAGATAGGGCATCCTCAAGGTTAATCACTACAAAAACCAAGGAGGATGCACTATCTATGTCTAGTATAATCGATAATCTGTTTTCTAATCAAATGGAGGAGTTAGTCAAGCAATTTGTCCAGGATAATCTTGAAACAATTATGAAAGAGGAAATGAAAAACTTCTTCGAAGTAGAACATCCTGAGCTTAAGAATAGTAAGAATGGATATTATTCGCGCATGCTCGATACAAGATACGGCCGTATAGAAGACTTGGCAGTCCCTAGAGATCGCGAGGGACATTTCCGCACCCAGCTTTTCGACCCTTACCAAAGGCGTGAAAGGTGGCTGGGTGAAACAATCATTACGATGTACCAGAACGGATTTAGCACTCGGGAAGTTGGACAATTTATCGAAAGGATTCTGGGGAACAACTACTCAGCTACAACGATCAGTAACATCACGGACGTGGTCATGGAAGATATTTTGGAATGGCAACAACGCTCACTTCACAATAGATATTCTGTGCTTTATTTGGACGGCACCTACCTAAAGCTCCGCCGGCAAGACGTTGCAAGCGAGGTTGTATATGTCATTGTTGGAGTCAGGGACGATGGTTATAGAGAAATCGTAGATTTCTTTGTGGGTGGAAATGAAAGTGCAGTAGGCTGGAAAAACATTTTGACCAGTCTCAAAAGCCGTGGGTTAGAAGAAGTATTGCTTGGTGTTTTCGATGGATTATCTGGTCTGGAACAGGCGTTTAAAGAGGTCTATCCACTGGCAGATGTGCAGCGCTGCGTGGTTCATAAAGTGAGAAATGTTATTTCTTCTGTTCGTAAGAAGGACAAGGAGCCCATTATGACAGACTTGAAGAAAGTTTATCGGGCACTTACTAAGGAAGACGCGCTTAGGTCCTTCGAAGACTTTAGAGAAAAGTGGAAGAAAGGGTATCCGAAAGTGGTCCAATCCTGGGAAGAGGATCTTGGTGTTTTACTTACATTCATGTCTTATCCCAAAGTTATTCAAAGCCAAATCTATACAACCAATATTATCGAAAGAACTATAAAGGAAATAAAAAAACGCACCAAGACTATGAACAGTTTGCCAAGTGAAAAAGCTGTCGAAAAAATAGTCTATTTAGTCGCGCAAGACTACAACGAAAAATGGGGTAAAAGGATGAGTTCTGAATTTGCTTCGGCTCATACTGCCTTAATGGAGATGTTTAGTGATCGGTATGGCAACGGTAATATTAATTAAAACTTTATAGGTTGATCTTAAGGATGCTTGTACGTAGACCGCAGATTTGACATGGAGCCTCTGCGGACATGTGAACAGGCCATGATACCAGCTATAGTAATTAGCTGGCCTCGCCTGCCAAGGCTAACATGTCCGCCCCTCCAAGTAAAATCTGCTTAACAGTCTGCGTTGTACTTACACATACTTCTTGACGGTACCTCCCCGCGTCCAAAGCAAGCTGTCCCACGCTCAAAGTCGACCGTCCCGCGCTCAAAAGCGACCGCCTCGCGCTCAAAGCCGGCCGTCCCGCGCTCAAAGTAAGCCGCTCCGCGCTCAAAGCCGGCCGTCCTGCGCTCAAAGCGAGCCGTCCCGCGCTCAAAGCAGGCTGCCCCGCGCTCAAAGCGAGTGCCCCCGCGCTCAAAGTCGCCCATCCCGCGCTCAAAGCCTGCCACCCCCTCGCCTCCTCGTCATCTTTACAGTGCGTTTCATGTTATTGGTAGACAATTTGGAACGAAATCATTTCAAATGAAACCTTTCATGGTAAAATGGGAGGTAGAGTTGACAGTAAAAACATGAACTCGGTCCTTCTAAAATGCGATCGGATTCATATTCAACATAGAAAGGTGGCGGACACATGTCGGTTGTTACAGTGGAAGACGTTCAAAATCGTTTTGGACTTGAACTTGTTGCAGGTAGGGAAGGTATTGAACGTAATATCTTAACGAGCGACATATCCCGGCCAGGTCTCGAAATGGCCGGTTATTTCGATTTTTATCTGGCAGCACGGATTCAATTGCTCGGAAAAACAGAGCTTTCTTTTTTCAATAAATTGGATGAGGCAGATCGGCTTGATCGAATGGATCGGCTTTGTTCGCCGGAAACTCCTGCTTTTATTTTAGCGCATAATACCGAATGTCCGATTGAACTGAAGCAGATTGCAGAGGAGCGACGTATCCCGGTGCTCCAAACCGAACATCCGACGACGCGATTTTCGGGAATGTTAACAAATTTCCTGGAAGGTCAATTAGCTCCGATGACGACAATTCACGGGGTGCTCGTCGATGTGTATGGAATCGGTGTATTGATCACTGGAAAGAGCGGTGTAGGAAAAAGCGAAACTGCTTTGGAGCTCGTGAAGCGCGGGCATCGTCTCATAGCAGATGATGCTGTTGAGATCCGACAAGTAGCAAAAAATGTTTTGATTGGTAATGCGCCGAAACTTCTACAACATATGCTAGAAATCCGAGGCGTCGGTATTATCGATATGATGACGCTGTTCGGAGCGAGTGCTGTGAAAGATGATAAACGGATATTGTTAGTTATCGATTTGGAAGTATGGGATCCGGATAAAATGTATGACCGTTTAGGCATCGACGAAGAAAAGATGAAAATCATAGATTCGGAATTAACGAAGCTTACCGTGCCCGTAAGGCCTGGCCGAAATTTGTCGGTCATCATCGAAGTAGCTGCTATGGATTATCGAATGAAACGATTAGGTATTAATGCAGCGGAAACATTTTCGAATAAGCTGGAAATGGCAATTAGTGAAGAAGCAAGGAAATCTGATGAAGAGGGGATAGAGTAAACGAATGTTTAATTTACTAGCGATTGACCCGACGGCTTTCAGTATTGGGCCGATAGATATTCGGTGGTATGGAATTTTAATTACAACCGGTATCATTCTTGCATTCATCGTCGTCCAAAAAGAAATGGTGAAGCGTGGGATGCATCCGGATTTTTTAACGGACCTCCTTATATGGGCAGTGCCAATTTCAATTTTGAGCGCAAGAATTTACTACGTACTATTTTACAGGGATTCTTATAAAGATAACCCGATCGATGCGATTAAAATATGGGAAGGCGGCATTGCCATTCACGGTGCTTTAATTGGTGCTTTCTTGACGACATATTTTTATACGAAACGTCGCGGAATATCATTTTGGAAAGTCGTGGACATTGCAGTACCGGGTATTTTGATTGGTCAAATTATTGGGAGATGGGGGAATTTCGTCAATCAGGAAGCGCATGGCGGTCCAGTTTCGCAAAGCTTTCTGGAAAACACTTGGATTCCCGATTGGATTATGAATCAAATGACGATCAACGGCGTAACGTATCATCCGACTTTCCTCTATGAATCACTTTGGAATGTCGTTGGACTTATTATCATTTTGCTTTTACGAAAAGTACGATTGAAGCGGGGCGAAATGTTTTTCTTTTATTTGACGTGGTATTCAATCGGACGATTCTTTATCGAAGGTATGAGGACGGACAGTTTGTACGGCGGTGATTTACGCGCTGCTCAAATTGTGTCGATCATTGCGATTCTTTTCTCTGTATCGTTATTCATTTGGAGAAGGTTCATTAAGGAAGTTAAAGTCGTATATCAAGATAAATAGAAGAGGGATGAGGAAATGCAGACGTTTCGAAATGGGTTGATTGCTGGATTAAAGACGACGTGGACGTTAGGGAAAATTATATTCCCAATTACTATCCTACTCGTCATTTTACAACATACACCTGTGTTGCCATGGATAGTAAAATTGATAGCGCCATTCATGGGGTTATTTGGATTAAGTGGAGAGGCAGCAATTCCGTTAGTGCTCGGAAATGCCTTGAATTTATACGCAGGGATTGCAGGAATTCTATCACTTGAGCTAACGGTGAAGGAAGTTTTCATTTTGGCTGTTATGCTCAGTTTTGCACATAATATGTTCATCGAGACGGGAGTCGCTTTAAAGGTTGGCGTTAAATTGTGGGTTGTGTTAGTCGTTAGATTCGGATTAGCTGCATTCTCCGGTATTATTATTAATTTATTCTGGAAGGGCGGCAGTGAAATTGCGAAGTACGGTATTGCGCCGGAAGTGGCTGCAGTTCCGGATGGATGGCTGGAAATCGGACTGCTCGGTTTACAGAAAGCATCGTTCGGCGTACTGCAACTTGCACTTATTGTCATTCCGCTTATGATCGTCGTCCAAT
Source organism: Sporosarcina sp. UB5 (assembly GCF_050859005.1). Taxonomy (GTDB): domain Bacteria; phylum Bacillota; class Bacilli; order Bacillales_A; family Planococcaceae; genus Sporosarcina. Next base: position 229,254 of record NZ_CP125984.1, on the reverse strand, counting down.
ATTTGAAAGACCGAAACTACTTGCAGAAGTTTTCGGAAAAACTTGCACCGTTTACAAGAATTATTGGCGTGCAGCCGAACGCATCGATGACATTAGTTGCGGGCCTCGTCATCGGTCTTGCCTATGGGGCGGGCGTTATGATTCAAGCGGTTCAAGAAGATGGCGTCAGCAAGAAGGATGCGACACTCGCTTTCATTTTCCTCGTAGCGTGTCACGCGGTCGTTGAAGATACGCTCATATTCGTTCCGTTAGGTATTCCTATTCTTCCGCTGCTTATCATCCGACTCGTCACGGCGTTCTTATTGACGATTGCGGTCGCTTATTACTGGAAACAGGCAGAACGGAAAAGGGAGAAGGAGGTTACAGTTCTGAATGGATAAACTTACAACGTTACTATTTGATTTTGATGGGACGTTATTAGACACGAATGAGCTAATTATCCAATCGTTCCAAACGGTTTTGAACGCACATTACCCGGGCATGTATGAAAGAGAAGATATACTTCCGTTCCTCGGACCGACGTTAAAAGAAACATTCGATCGTATTGATTTGACAAAATCAGAGCAACTTATCGCCGAATATCGTGCGTGGAATTTGGCAAATCATGATGCGTTGGCGTCCGAATTCGACGGGGTCAGTGACACATTGCAGCAATTAAAAAATGCAGGCTTCAAAATGGCGATCGTATCGACGAAACGAAACAATATGATCATGAAAGGTTTGGAGCTACTATCGGCAGGGAATTTGTTTGATACAATCGTCGGATTGGACGATGTGCAGAACGCAAAGCCTCATCCAGAACCGTTGCTCCTTGCAATGGAACGATTGAACGCAACCCCTGAGGAAACGATGATGATCGGTGATAATATTCACGATATTCTCGGAGGGAAAAACGCCGGAGTTCGCACGGCTGGAGTAGCTTGGTCAGTAAAAGGAGAGCAATTTATCCGTGAGCAGGAACCTGACTTTGTCTTGCACCATATTTCAGACTTGCTGTCGATTACGGCAGGAACGGAAGCTTGAGACGGACTGAGCGGTTTCCTGCCAAAGGAAATGCGAACTCCCTTTGGCAAATTTATAAAACGGTTTCGTTTTTTAAAGTGGCGAAGAATTTCCTTTTTATCCAAATTGGAAGGTATACACCTTTCATTCCAATGAAAAACTTCATTTATCGGACGTTTTTAGGAATGAAGATCGGAGAAAAGACCTCATTCGCATTAATGGTTATGCCGGATACGATGTTTCCGGAGCGAATAACGGTCGGTACGAATACGATCATTGGATTCAATACGACGATTCTCGCCCATGAATATTTAATTGAAGAATACCGTATCGGTGACGTCGTTATTGGAGATCGGGTCATGATCGGTGCGAATACAACAATTCTTCCAGGCGTGGAAATAGGAGATGGTGCCATTGTGTCAGCGGCGTCGCTCGTCAACCGCGACATCCCTGCAGGCGCAATGGCTGGAGGCAATCCGGTTCGTATTATTTACACGGCCGAACAAATGGAGGAGCGGCGTAAAGCAGCTCGAAATTACAACAAAACGTCACAAGAAAAAGAATGACGCTAACAGAAATTATGATATAATTAAGAAAGTTTTTAACAAGGCATTATTGATTAGAGGGGACGTGTGAACGTTCCTTCTAATTTTTTCGGAGGAATTTGATTGGACAAAAAGTATAGGAACATAGATAAGAAAGTTATCTCTTTTATCCCGGACGGTGAATTCTACTATCAAAAAGGCGTTAAAGCGATGCAACGGGAACGTTTCGATGAAGCGCGTAAATATTTACAACGGGCCGTTGAGTTGAGCCCGAATGATCCGCTCATCTTAATGCAATACGGCATTCTCGTCATGGAAGAGGGAATGTTTGAAGAGGCTTATGAAATTCTTGCTGCAGCGCACGGCCTCGATCCGGAAGAGGAGGACATCATCTTTTATTTGGCGGAAGTCCACGCCCACTTAGGTCTCCTTCGAGATGCGAAGATTTATGCGGAAAAATATATCGCATTAGCTCCGGATGGCCCTTTAGCCGATGATTCCATGGAAATCATTGATTTTGCAGAGCAAGAGGAAGCATTCTTTACCGATGAAGAAATGCCTGATGGAGAAGTGTACTTCCTTCAAGAGAAAGCAAGAAGGTTAATGGAAGATGGATCATTTGCGGAGGCAATCGAAATACTGGAGTCGGTTATTATCGATTACCCTGATTTCTGGGCTGCCTACAATAATTTAGCACTCGCCTACTTTTATATCGGCAAAATCGAACAAGCGAAGCAATTGTTGTATGACGTGCTCGATAAAAACAAAGGGAATCTCCACGCATTATGTAATCTCGCCGTCTTTTATTATTATGAGAAAGATAAAGAGCAATTGGACTCGATGCTCGAGCTCCTTATGAAAATAAAACCGTATCAATTTGTTCACCGATACAAATTAGGAGCTACCTTTGCGTTAGTCGGCAAACATAAAGAAGCGTATGGCTGGCTTAGAAGTTTGCAAAAGCGGGGCTTTGATGGGGATGCCGGCTATTACTTCTGGCTTGCGCACTCGGCATACTTCTCTGGTCATGAACAAGTGGCGAAGGAATCATATAAAAGGCTTGTGGAGCTAGATCCGACAAAAGAAGGTTTTGAACCATGGAAAGACGTTCATTCTTCAGCCAAACCGGAGTCTTACGAACAAGATCGGGATTTTTTATTAAGTAAAATTACGAATAAATATAGAAGTGAAAGATTGTTAGGATTTTACTTGTTAGGAAAATCAGCACATAAACAAGAAATTGTCTCACATCCTACGTATATCGATCTCGAAAAGCTGAGTGGCATTGAGCAGCTGTTTTTGGCGCATAGTCTCAATTATGAATTCGCATTGGAAAACGAATTCGATCATTCCTTTATGCGCGCTTTAGAAACAACTGAAATGATATATGAAAAATATAAGCCGTTAGAACGACAAGGGACACATCTTTTTCAAATGTGGTTCACCCTTTGCGAAGTAGGCTTAATGCGCTCCTATCATTTCAGAAATCCATCAGCATTAGCTGCAGCTGCGGATTATATGTTCCAATCATCCCGTTATAAAGGGGTTACGAAAACAGCGATCGCAAGTATCTACGGCATATCCGTCCCGACGTTGACGAAATACGTCAGTGATTTAATGGAGTTTTTGCCGCAATTTAATGATTGAGACGGCGATGACTATATAAGCATATATATTGAATGACTCCTCGGATTCTTATACGATTTGGACAGTAGTAGTTGTACTGAAGGAGGAATAGGCATGACAACCGAGAAGATTTACGACGTTATTATTATTGGTGCTGGACCAGCGGGAATGACCGCTGCAGTTTATACATCCAGAGGGAGTTTATCAACGCTAATGCTCGAGCGCGGTATCCCAGGCGGTCAAATGGCAAACACGGAAGAGATTGAAAACTACCCTGGTTTTGAAACAATCCTCGGCCCTGATCTTTCGACAAAAATGTTTGAACACGCGAAAGCTTTCGGTGCGGAATACGCGTATGGTGACGTAACTGAAGTAATAGATGAAGGCAATTTTAAAACGATTAAAGCAGGTAATAAAGAATATAAAACGCGAGCAATCATCATTACGACCGGTGCGGAGTATAGAAAAATGGGTGTGCCGGGTGAGAGGGAATTGACTGGTCGCGGCGTCAGCTATTGCGCAGTTTGTGACGGAGCGTTCTTTAAAGGAAAAGATATCGTTGTTATCGGCGGTGGAGATTCCGCAGTCGAAGAAGGTGGATATTTGACACGCTTTGCAAATAAAGTGACGATCATTCACCGACGCGACGAACTCCGCGCGCAAAAGATTCTTCAAGACCGAGCATTTGCAAACGAGAAGATTGACTTCATCTGGAATACGACAGTCAAGCAAGTGAACGAAAAAGACGGCAAAATCGGCTCCATCACACTCGTCTCAACAGTGGACGGCTCTGAAAAAGAAATGGAGACGGAAGGCATGTTCGTTTATGTCGGCATGGATCCGTTAACAGCGCCATTCAAAAATTTAGGCATCTTAGATGAACATGGCTATATCGTAACGAACGAAGAAATGGAAACGTCTGTACCTGGCATTTTTGCAGCGGGCGACGTTCGCCAAAAAACGCTTCGCCAAGTCGTTACAGCAACAGGCGACGGAAGCATCGCAGCACAAGTATGCCAAAAATACATCGAAGAACTCGCAGAGAAAATGGCTGCTGAAGTTTGAGAAGGAAAAAAGATCTTTTTTTAAAATCAATTGTTTAAGAAAAGACATTCGATTAGCAGTATTTCTAGAATGTGCGACATAATATTGTACAAAAAAAGCTGAACTAAAGATTATACTTTAGTTCAGCTTTTGTTATGCCGAAATTAACGTTTTTCATGTCCATTTGACTTATTCCATAATAGGGCACTTTTCCTAAAGTATTTTAATTACTGTCATATACACCATATCGTCTGAGTATTTTGTGTTATAGGTATTGAATTGAACTATAAATAGTCATTGGTATGAGAAATAGACAAAGTAAAGGAGGGAAAATTTATGAATGTTGAATATTTATCTGAAGCTAGATATTTAGATTTTATAGATTTCTGTAGAAAATATAGGAATGAGGTAGATGATTCTTATCTTTATGAGGAAGACCTAAAAATCTTTCAGCCTGATCAGGACAATCCAACGTATATCGTTTTAGATGACCAATCTAAAATTATTGCTGCGGTTTCTCTCATCCAGGATTCATATTTTAAGAAAGGAAAAAAGGGACGCTGGCGGATCTTTCACTCTATAGAACCTAACCTAAATATTTACAAGCTGATGCTCGAGAGTATAAAGCCCCACATAACAGAAATAAACAATGTCTATCTTTTTATTCAAGAAGATAATTTTATCGTCCGGGATATTTTTCATTCCATGCAGTTTACTATTGAGCGTTACGCCTATTTTCTAAAAAGAGAAGCCATAGATGTCGTACAACCAAGCTTACCAAATGACTACTCATTTAAAACTTTTGAATTTAATAAAGATGAGGAAGACTATCTTTATGTGCGAAACATTGGTTTTGCAACACTTAAAGGTTCGGAGACTCCGCTGACGGTCGAAGACGTTAAGTACATGGAGAATAAAGAAGATTATTTAGAATGTGGAATCTCTCTTCTTTATCACCATGAAAAGCCGATTGGGGTCGTACGCTCATCTAGAGAGTTTTACAATAATGAATATGTGCTGAACATCGGTACTTTAGCTCTCATCCCTGAATATCAAGGGAAAGGATTAGGACGTCAGTTATTAAGAAAAGCACTTGCATTTGGAAAAAGTATCGGACTTCCAAAGGCGGTTTTAAGCACCAATGCGGAAAACGAACGAGCAGTTCATCTTTATACTAAAGAAGGATTTAAAAAGGAAGAATCGGTGGTTTGTTATAATTATAAACTTTAACCTGAGATACCAACGTTTTTTCACAATATAATTGGCGTATCCTATCCATTGAATGATGAAGAGCTTTAGATGATCCATTAACATGGGTATCTAACACTTTTTTCTGTTAGGAACTTTATCAAATGAGCCAACATTAATCTACCCTTAATATTGCTGTAACCGTCCTGCAACACAAAACGGTTATGATAGGAATATGAATTGACCCCCCTTATTAATAAAGCAACGATTTAAAGACGATCTGCCCTTTAAACGGCAGGTGGTCTTCTTTTTTTGTCGTTTACTTTCAAAACATTGTATAATGGGAATATGCGTATTGATAGAAGTGAGGAAATGGTCATGCAAAGAATCGCAAACTTACTAGTCATAAAAGATAACCGTGTTTTATTATTAAAAAAACCGAGACGGGATTGGTACGTAGCGCCCGGCGGCAAGATGGATTCGGGCGAATCAATATACGACGCAGCCATCCGGGAGTTCAAAGAAGAAACCGGAGCGACACCCGTCCAGCCGCATGTAAAAGGCATCTACACGATGATGATCGTAGATAAACAATCAAAAGAATTACTAAACGAATGGATGCTCTACACATTCGTTGCGCGAGACCTAATAGGAACACCTTATGAATCAAACAGGGAAGGCCTGCTCGAATGGCATCCTGTTGAAAGCTTAAAGACCCTTCCAATGGCGGAAGGAGATCGAACGAATTTGTTATTTGCTGCCTCCCAATCTGGTGTGCAATATGGTACATTTTATTATACAGAAGAGTTTGAACTGTTGGATGAGCACATACAAAAATCAATGGAAGGTGAGCTGCATTAATGGAGAATGAAATACCGAACAGCGATGTCGAATTAGTCATCATTACGGGAATGTCAGGTGCCGGAAAAACCGTTGCTATGCAAAGTTTTGAAGACCTCGGATTTTATTGTATCGATAATTTGCCTCCTGAGCTGCTCGTCACGTTTCTGGACTTAATGATGAAATCAGAAAACAAGATGAGACGAATTGCCGCAGTCATGGATACTAGAGGGGGCGACTTGTTTGACGCTTTAATCGGCGCATTGGATAACTTGCATCAAATGGATGGAGTATCGGTGAGACTGCTCTTCTTGGATGCGGATGATGAGACCCTTGTTAGACGATACAAGGAAACGAGAAGATCGCATCCGTTAGCGGAAGGCGGACTGCCGCTCGCAGGCATTCGGAAGGAAAGAAATCTACTATCCGAATTGCGGGGCCGGGCACGTTTCATCTACAATACATCCAATCTGAAGCCTCGGGAATTAAGGGAAAAGATTATGTCGACATTCTCCTTTAAAGGAGACACTGCATTCACCCTCAACTTCATCTCATTCGGTTTTAAGCACGGTATGCCAATCGATGCGGACGTCGTATTTGACGTACGTTTCTTACCAAACCCCTATTACATCGAAGAGTTGAGACCACTGACAGGTTTACAGAAAGAAGTATATGAATATGTGCTAAAATGGAATGATACGCAAGTATTAATTGAGAAGTTGACAGACCTGTTCAAATTCATCATTCCCCAATATAAAAATGAAGGAAAATCTCAAGTCGTTATCGCTTTTGGATGCACAGGCGGACAACATCGTTCTGTGTCACTTGCTGAGTATTTTGGAAATCGTCTTAAAGAAGAATACAAGACGTTAATTACTCATCGAGATGTAGAGAAAAGAAAGGGTTGACACTATGTTGCAATCCGGGAAAATGAAAAAAATAGTCGTCTTTGGGGGCGGGACCGGATTGTCCACCTTGCTTCGTGGATTGAAAGCATACCCAGTCGATCTTACTGCAATCGTAACAGTTGCAGATGACGGAGGAAGCTCAGGAAGACTGTTAAATCAATACAACATCCCGCCACCAGGAGATATCCGTCAAGTGATGGCAGCGCTTTCAGATGTCGAGCCGTTAATTGAAAAAATGTTTCAATACCGGTTTTCGAACTCTGATGATTTGAAAGGACATTCCCTTGGGAACCTTATGCTTACCGCACTGACGGACATTACAGGCGATTTTGCCCGTGCCGTAGAAAAGATGGGCCGGGTGTTAAACATTAAAGGGAAAGTATTGCCTGCTGCGAACCAAAAGATCACCTTGCATGCAGAGCTCGATGATGGCACAATTGTAACCGGTGAATCTAAAATCCCGGTGTATGGACGCAAAATCCGGAAAGTCTATTTGTCTCCGCAAGAGGTCGAGCCTTTGTCTGAAACGGTACAGGTTATTAATGAGGCAGACTTAATCATTTTTGGACCTGGTAGCTTATATACGAGCATTTTGCCGACGATACTTGTGAGGGATATTCGTGACACTGTGCTTGCCTGTCAAGCGAAGAAAGTGTACATCAATAACTTGACGACACAAGAAGGTGAAACGTATCAGTATACTGCGTCCGAGCATGTGAAAGCGCTATATGATCATGCAGGCAGTCAATTCCTCGACACTGTGCTGTTGAATAAGACGGATTTCCAAACGCTATTCCAAGGGGAAAAGCCGTCCGCCACGCAGTTTCCTGTAGAAAATGACATCGATGCTTTACAAATGTTAGTCCCTACAATCATATTAGGGGACTTTTCAACGGTTTCAGACGGAAGAATTATACATGATGCCGACAAAGTTGCATCGTGGATCATGAGTTATATGGAAGGTATGATCGTTAACGAGGAGACTTGATCATCGCCGAGAGAGGGGGGAAATCATGTCTTTTGCATCAGAAGTGAAGAAGGAACTGACACAATTCGATTCAAAGGATTGTTGTGTGAAAGCGGAAATCGCCGCCTTCATCCGAATGAATGGTGCCCTGTCATTTTCGAATAAGCAATTAAGCTTGGACGTACAAACAGAAAATGCGGCTATCGCTAGAAGACTCTATTCAAACATCAAACGTCTCTACCCTTATAAAGTTGAATTGCTCGTCCGTAAAAAAATGCGCCTAAAGAAGAACAACGTCTACATATGCCGAATTCGCGAAGGAGCGAAGCAGTTATTGGAAGACCTGTATATTCTGACAGGAACCTTTCAATTTAAAAACGAGATTGTAGAACGATTGGTGAAAAAGAAATGTTGCCAGAAAGCGTATTTGCGTGGAGCATTCCTCGCAGGCGGTTCTGTCAACAATCCGGAAACGTCCTCCTATCACTTGGAGATATTCTCTTTTTACAGAGAGCATAGCGAAGCATTAGTGGATTTGATGAATAAATATGAATTGAACGCAAAATCGATTGAACGGAAAAAAGGCTATATCGCCTACTTGAAAGAGGCGGAAAAGATTTCGGATTTCCTTGGATTAATGGGGGCGCACGTTTCATTAATGAAATTCGAAGATGTACGCATTTTGAGGGATATGCGTAACAGCGTCAATCGTCTTGTGAATTGTGAAACTGCCAATATGAATAAAACAATTGGAGCGGCACAAAGGCAAGTAGAAAATATTAAGTACATCCAGCGTACGATAGGGTTAGATCAATTGCCTGATCGTTTACAGGAAATCGCCCAACTGCGCATCGACAACCAGGATGTTACATTAAAAGAGCTTGGCGAAATGGTGAGCGGCGGTACAGTAAGTAAATCCGGTGTGAATCATCGTCTACGGAAAATTGAAGAAATTGCGGAAGGTCTCCGTAACGGAGGAATTGCAAGCCGTTAACAAGAAGGCGGACAGGAAGGAGTCGAATGAGAATGGCAGAAAGAACGGTTGAAGTGAAAATGAAGACCGGATTACAAGCACGACAAGCTGCGCTTTTTGTGCAAGAAGCAAACCGATTCACGGCGGATGTATTTTTGAAAAGAAATGAACGTCAAGTAAACGCAAAAAGCATTATGGGTGTAATGAGCTTGGCGATTGCTAGAGGTGCCGAAGTGACGTTAATTGCGGAAGGCGTCGATGAAGAACAAGCAATCGAAACGCTAGCTGCACTCGTTGAGAATGAAAATTGAAATGAAAACAGCCGTTTCACTACGCAACTAGGAAACGGCTGAAGTATAAAAAAAGCCGTAAACATGAAGTTACATGTTTACAGGCTTCTTTATTCTATGACGCCCTCGGCAGGAGTCGAACCCACATTTCAAGAACCGGAATCTTGCGTGCTATCCATTGCACCACGAGGGCAAACGTTTGCTGTTAATAGTAACAGACAAGATTAAGTATACAAAAAAAGTTGAATGAATGCAACACCTATTTTCAAAGCGTTATATTTGACCTTAATTGACCATAGTATGTATGATAGATGTACAGTTGAAACAATTGATTTCAGCAGAACGAAAATTGTGACCCATTCATAAGGAGGAAACAAGATGAATCTAATACCTACAGTCATTGAGCAAACGAACCGGGGAGAACGTGCTTATGATATCTACTCCCGTTTATTGAAAGACCGTATCATCATGTTGGGCAGTGCAATCGACGACAACGTTGCAAACTCAATCGTTGCGCAATTGCTTTTCCTAGAAGCGGAAGATCCAGAGAAAGATGTATCGATCTACATCAATAGCCCTGGCGGAAGCATTACAGCAGGTATGGCAATTTACGATACGATGCAATTCATTAAGCCAGACATTCAAACAATTTGTATCGGTATGGCTGCGTCAATGGGAGCATTCCTATTAACAGCTGGAACGAAAGGGAAACGTTATGCACTTCCAAATGCAGAAGTAATGATTCACCAACCACTCGGAGGAGCACAAGGGCAAGCGACTGAAATTGAAATCGCAGCAAAACGCATTCTCTTCCTACGCGAAAAGTTGAACTCAATCCTTGCCGAGCGTTCAGGCCAGCCGATTGATGTCATCGCAAAAGACACAGACCGTGATAACTTCATGACAGCTGAACGTGCGAAAGAATATGGATTAATCGACCATATCATCACACGCAGCGACATGAAAGAACTAGACGCGAAAAAATAATAACTGATCGATAGCCGACTCTAATTAGGGAGTCGGCTTTTTTATGCAAAGCAATGAGCGACGGCTCCCGCGCTCAAAGTGCTGGCTCCCGCGCTTAAAGCAATGGCTCCCGCGCTCAAAGTGTGGTTCTCCGCGCTCAAAGCGAGGCTTCTGCGCTCAAAGTGATGGCTTCCGCGCTCAAAGTGCTGGCTCCCGCGCTCAAAGCGACGGCTTCCACGCTCAAAGTGGTGACGTACAATAGTCTGTGTAAACGTAAAAAAGATAGGGCATCCTCAAGGTTAATCACTACAAAAACCAAGGAGGATGCACTATCTATGTCTAGTATAATCGATAATCTGTTTTCTAATCAAATGGAGGAGTTAGTCAAGCAATTTGTCCAGGATAATCTTGAAACAATTATGAAAGAGGAAATGAAAAACTTCTTCGAAGTAGAACATCCTGAGCTTAAGAATAGTAAGAATGGATATTATTCGCGCATGCTCGATACAAGATACGGCCGTATAGAAGACTTGGCAGTCCCTAGAGATCGCGAGGGACATTTCCGCACCCAGCTTTTCGACCCTTACCAAAGGCGTGAAAGGTGGCTGGGTGAAACAATCATTACGATGTACCAGAACGGATTTAGCACTCGGGAAGTTGGACAATTTATCGAAAGGATTCTGGGGAACAACTACTCAGCTACAACGATCAGTAACATCACGGACGTGGTCATGGAAGATATTTTGGAATGGCAACAACGCTCACTTCACAATAGATATTCTGTGCTTTATTTGGACGGCACCTACCTAAAGCTCCGCCGGCAAGACGTTGCAAGCGAGGTTGTATATGTCATTGTTGGAGTCAGGGACGATGGTTATAGAGAAATCGTAGATTTCTTTGTGGGTGGAAATGAAAGTGCAGTAGGCTGGAAAAACATTTTGACCAGTCTCAAAAGCCGTGGGTTAGAAGAAGTATTGCTTGGTGTTTTCGATGGATTATCTGGTCTGGAACAGGCGTTTAAAGAGGTCTATCCACTGGCAGATGTGCAGCGCTGCGTGGTTCATAAAGTGAGAAATGTTATTTCTTCTGTTCGTAAGAAGGACAAGGAGCCCATTATGACAGACTTGAAGAAAGTTTATCGGGCACTTACTAAGGAAGACGCGCTTAGGTCCTTCGAAGACTTTAGAGAAAAGTGGAAGAAAGGGTATCCGAAAGTGGTCCAATCCTGGGAAGAGGATCTTGGTGTTTTACTTACATTCATGTCTTATCCCAAAGTTATTCAAAGCCAAATCTATACAACCAATATTATCGAAAGAACTATAAAGGAAATAAAAAAACGCACCAAGACTATGAACAGTTTGCCAAGTGAAAAAGCTGTCGAAAAAATAGTCTATTTAGTCGCGCAAGACTACAACGAAAAATGGGGTAAAAGGATGAGTTCTGAATTTGCTTCGGCTCATACTGCCTTAATGGAGATGTTTAGTGATCGGTATGGCAACGGTAATATTAATTAAAACTTTATAGGTTGATCTTAAGGATGCTTGTACGTAGACCGCAGATTTGACATGGAGCCTCTGCGGACATGTGAACAGGCCATGATACCAGCTATAGTAATTAGCTGGCCTCGCCTGCCAAGGCTAACATGTCCGCCCCTCCAAGTAAAATCTGCTTAACAGTCTGCGTTGTACTTACACATACTTCTTGACGGTACCCTCAAAGTGATGGCTTCCGCGCTCAAAGTGATGGCTTCCGCGCTCAAAGTGTGGCTCTCCGCGCTCAAAGCGACGGCTTCCACGCTCAAAGTGCTGGCTCCCGCGCTCAAAGCGACGGCTTCCACGCTCAAAGTGATGGCTTCCACGCTCAAAGTGCCGCCTCCCGCGCTCAAAGTGCCGTCTTCCACGCTCAAAGCGACGGCACCCGCGCTCAAAGTGCCGCCTCCCGCGCTCAAAGCGACGTCTCCCTCGCTCAAAGCAAGCGCTCCTGCGTCCAAAGCAAGCGTCTCCGCGTCCAAAGCAAGCGTCTCCACGTCCAAAGTAGGTGCCTCCACGTCCAAAGTAGGTGCCCCCGCGTCCAAAGCAGGTGCCCCCGCGTCCAAAGTAAGCGCATCCGCGTCCAAACCAAGTCCCCCCACGTCCAAAGCAAGCACCCCAGCGCACAAAATGGATTTATTTTCATGAGGTTTGAAACCTTTTTGCGCGACATACGATAAATAGTATGTATCCTCAAATTGTTTTGAAAGTAATGCCACTTGGGTATTGCAAACTATATCGAATGGAGTGTGAAAATGATGAAAAGGTTATTAGGGCCGATAGCTATTATTGTTGTCATTCTTGTCGTCCTCGGCATGATGCTCGTGCCGAGCTATAACAGATTTGTAAACTTGGAAGAGAATGTCGATCGGTCGTATGCACAAGTCGAGAATCAGCTTCAGCGAAGGCTTGATTTAATTCCGAACTTAGTAAACACAGTAAAAGGATATGCGAGTCACGAAAAAGAAGTAATTGCTCAAATATCCGATGCACGTGCAAAGCTTGCAGGTGCAAGTGGACCGGAAGAGCAGGCGGCAGCGGATACAGAACTGTCGAACGCGCTTGGCCGATTGCTCGTTGTTGTTGAAAATTATCCAGATTTGAAAGCGAATCAAAACTTTACGCAATTAATGGATGAACTTGCTGGAACAGAAAACCGAATCGGCGTTGCGAGAATGGATTATAACAACGTCGTATCTGATTACAATAGGCAAATTAAGCGTTTTCCAGGTAGACTTACCGCTTCTATTTTTGGATTTGACGAGAAAGAATACTTTAAAGCAGATGCAGCTGCAAGCGAACCGCCAAAAGTCGATTTTGGGGATGATGGCAAGTGATCCGTAGGTCATTTCGTTGCATACTTGCTGTCTGTCTTAGCATGATGATCATGCCGGCAATGGCGTTCGCAGCTGACGTCCCGCGATGGAATGCAGCGGATTACTATATACAAGATCATGCAAATATTTTGTCGGCTGAACAGAAAGCTGAGCTGAATCGGTTAGGCGGACAATTGAATAACGCGACGGGAGCTGAGCTTGCCGTCCTCACAATAACGAGCATCGGGGATGAACCGATAGAATCTTACGCGGTAAAAGCGCTTAGAGAATACAAGCTCGGAAAGAAAGAGGAGGATAACGGAGCGCTGCTCGTCGTGACGACGATTCCGAATTCAGATGGTAACAGGCATTTTGAATTGTCCGTAGGGTACGGTTTGGAAGGTGCATTGCCTGACGGAAAAGTCGGTAGAATTATGGACGAAGTTTCAGTGCCGTATTTGAGAAATGAACAACCGGATCTCGCCATTATGGAAGCGTACAAGTCTTACTATAATGAAATTGCTGCAGAATATGGTTGGAACGGTGAAGTCGCGGAAGTGAACACGCTCGCTAACCAAGGCGGTTCAGGCATTGGCATCCCTTCCCCAATTATCATATTGATTATTATCTATTTACTGTTCCGTTTTATGGGTGGCGGCCGTGGACGTGGTGGCGGTCCTGGTGGAAGGCGAAGAGGCAGAGGCGGTATGATCTTCTTCCCTGGCGGCTTTGGCGGAGGAGGCGGTTTCAGCGGCGGAGGAGGTGGAGGTGGCTTCTCTGGTGGCGGTGGATCCGGAGGCGGAGGTGGCGCAGGTCGGAGTTGGTAACTCAAATCAATATAAGTCAGGGTAAATGAAAATTCTTCAGTAGCAACCTTTATGGCTGCTACTTTTTTATTTCCTCAAATGATGAACAAGAAAAAGGATGATAGAACCATCTCTTTTAATTTAATCAATAATCTCTTTAATTTCTTTTAGCGAACTATCCAAAAGTGAATAGATTGTGAAAGTGTCTTGTGTGTTCATGATCATTCCATCATCTTCTGTAATCCAAAGATAAAAAGACTCATTATCAAGATTAAAACGATATTTGGGTTGAGTATAAACATAAGGGAAATAATTAATTTTAGTTGAATTACTAACTGCTCTTCTATATATTTCTATTTCAGTTGGCTCGTTTAATTCAATAGTTTCTATTTTAGCTTTTGGATTAATCTTTACTATCTGCTTAATGTTTTCTCTAAAAATGGTAACTACTTTGCGTTTAATAGTTTGATCTTCATTGTAAAGTTCTACTACAACGCCTTTTCGGTTTTCTACAGCTTTTCTTATTTCATCAACAGAAAACACTTTCTTTAATTCTACAGAGGTTCCCGTAATAAGTCCTGTTTCATTATAAGTATCTTCTATTTCAATTTCTTCGGAACCGATCAAGTCACGAAGATCGCCATCAATTATTAAAAATCTGACTTTGTATTCTAACTCTTGTTCATTTCCGTCACCATTAATTTCAACACGGAAATGCAATGCCCGATCATCACGATCTATAAGTGAACCCATTTCAACAGCAGAAGAACCAATAGTAAGTCCCACTTCTTCTTGACAACCAGAAAGAAGGATACAAAGCATACAGAAAGTAGTGACAAAAAAACTTTTCCCCTTCAAGCCTTTCACCCCTTCATACTATTAACTATTATTGTACTATACAAAGACTAATGAATTCACCATTTTGCGAAAAATGAAAAACAAAACAATGTTTGTCGTTTCCAAATGAATTAAGGGTGTTGCAATCCAGCATAAGAAAAATGACATTCCATTTAGTTTCCGGAATGTCATTTTTCATTTATAATTAAAGAAAAAGCTAGTTGAGGTGTTCAGCATGCATGTACAATTTTATACAAAAAAAGGCTGTCATTTATGTGACGAGGCGGAATCAATGATGAAACTCGTACAAGAAGATTATCCGTTAACGTGGTCGACAATCGACATTGAAACAGACGACGAAAGCCATGAAAAATATATGATGATGATCCCTGTCATTGAAAAAGATGGAGACGTCCTCTTATACGGATCCATTGGTTACATCGACTTAGTGGACTTATTTGAAAATGTGTAAAGTTTGAATTTATTAACGAGGAAGTTTATACTGTTAATAAGAGTTATATTTTTTTAAACTAGGTGGGACAAATAAATAACAGGTGGGTCAAAATCGTCCTGTTGTGAAAGAGGGAGTTTTTCCATGATCCCAAAAATAATTGAGGCACAACGAAAGCTTGTCCCGGAAATGATGGAGTTATTACATCAGCGGTACAAAGTTTTGAAATTTATCGAAGTAGCCGGTCCGATTGGGAGAAGACCGCTTGGACAGATGGCAAATATATCGGAACGGGAATGTCGCAACTTGTTGGAAGCTATGCGGACAGAAGGACTTATCCGTGTTGCGAAAGAAGGCGCAACCATTACGAATGAAGGTGCAACTGTCCTTCACTCGCTTGGCCCGACGATTGACGAATGGACTGGGCAAGGGGTAGTTGCTAGAAGATTAGGCGAGTTATTAGGAATAAAAAGCGTAAAAATCGTTCCCGGAGATTGTGATGAAAATCCTGCCGTGAAAAGTTTAATAGGTAAAGAAGCAGCCACGGAATTTTCAAATCGGATAGGTGACGGCCAGATCATTGCTGTTACTGGTGGAAGCTCTGTAGCGGCTATTCCGCCACATCTCCACTCAATCGACAATCCGGACCGACTACACTTCATTGCCGCTAGGGGTGGAGTTGGTGATGATATCGGGCTGCAAGCAAATGTCATCGCTGCCACATTCGCGGAAGCGAGCGGGGGGACATATAGTACATTTTATTACCCCGAATCGCTTAGCGCTGAAGCGCACGAAGTGTTCAAGCGTGAACCGACCGCTATTCGAATGATGGAGATGTATGAGAAGACCGATTGCGTCCTTCATGGAATTGGAGAAGCACTCCGAATGGCGGATATGCGAAATACAACTGAAGATGAATGTTTACACCTTCAGGAGAATGGAGCGAAAGGGGAGGCGTTCGGTTACTACTTTGACCGCAACGGCCATGTCGTTCATCGAATTCGAACGGTTGGTATTCAGACTGAGCAGTTAAAGAACGTGCCACTTATTATCGCTGTTGCAGGAGGAAATAGTAAGGCAGACGCAATTTTGTCGTATATGGCAAGTGCTCCGCGCCAAACGATTCTCGTTACCGATGAAGGGGCAGCACGTGCAATGCTTGAGAAAATAGAAGAATAACATCGCTTCGTACGTAAATACTTGATTTGAACTATAGGAGGTAATGGAAATGACAATTAAAATGGCGATCAATGGATTCGGACGTATTGGTAGGCTAGTTATGCGGGAAGCGCGAAAGCACGATAATATCGAAATTGTAGCAGTGAACGATTTAACAGATGCACAAATGCTTGCTTATTTGCTGAAGTATGATTCTGTCCATGGAATTTTTGACGCTGAAGTTGGATCAGATGATGATCATCTCATTATCGACGGCAAGAAAATAAAAGTATTCGCTCAAAAAGATCCTTCACAATTACCTTGGGCTGACCTCGATATCGATGTCGTCATCGAATCGACAGGCGTATTCCGGGATGAAAAAGGGCTTATGAAACATATCGAAGCGGGCGCGAAAAAAGTTATTTTATCCGCACCAGCTAAAGGGGATGTAAAAACGCTTGTCATGGGTGTGAATGAAGAAAACTATGATCCCGAAAATGACAAAGTCGTTTCCAACGCATCGTGTACGACAAATTGCCTTGCGCCGGTCGTCAAAGTATTACAGAATAAATTCGGCATTGAGCGTGGCATGATGACGACAGTCCATTCATATACGAATGACCAGCGTATTTTGGATTTCCCGCATTCTGACTATCGACGTGCCCGTGCAGCTGCTGAGTCGATGATCCCAACAACGACAGGCGCTGCTTCTGCAGTGACGAAAGTTATTCCTGAATTAAAAGGAAAATTGGATGGAATGGCAGTCCGCGTACCGACGCCGAACGTATCACTCGTCGATTTTGTCGCTGAACTTTCAACTGACGTGACCGTAGAAGATGTGAATGCCGCGTTGAGAAATGCTTCAGAAAATGAACTAAAAGGCATCCTTTACTATAATGAAATTCCGCTCGTGTCGATTGATTACAACGGGAATACAGCATCTTCAACTGTCGATGGGCTATCGACAATGGTATTGGACAATAATATGGTGAAAGTTATCGCTTGGTATGATAATGAAGCAGGCTACTCTGCTCGCTGTATCGATTTGGCGCTTTACATGAAAGAACGGGGCATTTAAGCATCAAGTGTTACGTCTAGACTCCGGGCGCCAGGGGCTCGGGGTCATAAGTCAAAGCTGCTCTGTGGCAAAAACGCCACGCCGCATCTTCGCCTTATGCCCGTCGCCCCTAAGCAGGCGCCCTACGCTTTTGTTATCGTCTAGACTCCGGGTGGCAACAGCTCGGGTCATAAGTCAGCTCTGCTGCACGGCAAAAAGCGCCGTTTCGCAGATCTGCCTTATGCCTGTCGCTGTTAACCGCCACCCTACGCTTTTGTTATCGTCTAGACTCCGGGCGCCAGGGGCTCGGGGTCATAAGTCAAAGCTGCTCTGTGGCAAAAAACGCCACGCCGCATCTTCGCCTTATGCCCGTCGCCCCTAAGCAGGCGCCCTACGCTTTTGTATAAAACATAGCCATTCTTATGGCGACCGATTATAATAGATAATTGGGTACGAGGAACGGAGAGACCCGTTCCTTTTTTTCATTCCACGCCGTTTCTGGCGCTTAACTTTTCATTGGAAGGGTGCGGTTCACATGATAGCTAAACAAACGATCAAAGATATTGAATTGAACGGAAAGCGTGTATTTTGCCGTGTCGATTTCAATGTGCCGATGGAAAACGGTGAAGTGGCGGATGATACGAGAATCCGTGCTGCGATTCCGACGATTTCCTTCATGGCGGAACAAGGGGCGAAAGTGATAATCGCTAGTCATCTCGGTAGGCCAAAAGGTGAAGTGAACGAGGAAATGCGTTTAACTGCGGCTGGAAAGAGATTAGCGGAGCTCCTTGGGAAAGACGTGAAAAAGCTCGATTCATCCGTTGGGGAAGAAGTTGAACAAGCGGTTGCCGATATGAAGGCAGGCGATATTATTCTTCTAGAGAACGTCAGATTCCATGCTGGGGAAGAAAAGAATGATCCGGAGTTAGCGAAAAAGTTCGCGGGACTCGCTGATGTCTTCGTTAACGATGCATTTGGCGCAGCCCATCGTGCACACGCTTCTACAGCGGGGATTGCACAGTACATACCAGCTGTAAGTGGATTTTTGCTTGAGAAGGAACTTGATGTTCTCGGGAAAGCGCTGTCAAATCCGGAGCGGCCGTTCACGGCAATTATCGGAGGCGCTAAAGTGAAAGATAAGATTGGCGTCATTGACAATTTATTGGACAATGTCGATCATTTATTGATTGGCGGTGGCCTTTCCTATACGTTTACGAAAGCGCAAGGGTATGAAACAGGCAATTCGTTAGTCGAAGAAGATAAAATTGAGCTCGCTCAATCATTTATTCAAAAAGCGAAAGAGAAAAACGTCAAACTCCATTTGCCGATTGATGCGGTAGTGGCGGATACGTTTTCCGAAAATGCGAATGTGAAAACAGTGAAAATCGATGAAATCCCGAACGGGTGGATGGGACTCGACATCGGGCCAGAAACGGCTGAACTATATGCAGATGTCATTCGAAATTCGAAGCTCGTCATTTGGAACGGACCGATGGGTGTATTTGAAATGGAACCGTTCGCTGCAGGAACGAAGAATGTTGCCTTGGCGATGGCTGAAACGGAAGCATACACTGTTATCGGCGGTGGGGATTCTGCTGCAGCGGTCGAAAAGTTCGACGTTGCAGAAAGAATGGACCATGTGTCAACAGGTGGCGGCGCGTCCTTGGAATTCATGGAAGGAAAAGAATTGCCTGGCGTGACGGCGCTGAATGATAAGTGACGGAGGAAGAAAAATGCGAAAACGAATTATAGCTGGAAACTGGAAAATGTATAAAACGATCGGTGAAGCAAGAAACTTCGTAACAGAAGTGAAAGACCGCTTGCCGGAAACGGACAAGGTCGACGCGGTCATTTGTCCACCGTCTCTATATTTAGCTACACTTGTGGAGTTGACGGAAGGAACGCCTCTGAAAATTGGCGCACAAACGATGCATGACGTTGACGAAGGTGCTTTTACGGGTGAAGTAAGTCCGAAAATGCTTGCGGATTTAAATGTACCTTATGTCATCCTCGGCCATTCCGAACGCCGCCAATATTTCAATGAAACGGACGAAACGGTAAATCGTAAAGTACTGGCAGCGTTTTCGAAAGGATTGACGCCAATCGTCTGTGTCGGTGAAAGCTTAGAGGAACGTGAAGCTGGGAACACAGTCGAGATGGTTGCAGCGCAAGTGGAAAAAGCGTTTGAAGGTGTTAGCGCAGAACAGGCGAAAGGTGCAATTATCGCATATGAGCCAATTTGGGCAATCGGAACAGGGAAAACTGCAACTGCTCAAGATGCGAATGACGTGTGCGGAGAAATCCGTGCTGAAATTGGTAAGCTATATGATGAAGCGACAGCGTCTGCGATTCGCATTCAATATGGCGGCAGCGTGAAACCTAGCAATATTGGCGAGTTGTTATCGATGGAACATATCGATGGCGCACTTGTTGGGGGAGCAAGCCTTCAGCCGGATTCATTCCTCGAAATGATCGGAGTGGCGGCGAATGAGTAAAGCGCCCGTCGCATTGATCATCTTAGATGGCTTCGGACTGCGAGAGGAGCGGTTCGGCAATGCGGTCGCACAAGCGAATACACCAAATTTCGATCTTCTTTGGAATGAATATCCGCATTCGACGTTAACTGCTTGCGGTGAAGCGGTTGGTCTTCCAGAAGGGCAAATGGGAAATTCGGAAGTTGGCCATCTCAATATCGGTGCAGGTCGAATTGTGTACCAAAGCCTAACTCGAATAAATAAATCGATTAAAGACGGTGACTTCATGACGAACCCGGCGTTGCTCGGGGCGATTGAACACGTTAAACAGCAAGAATCATCCCTTCATCTGATGGGATTGCTTTCAGATGGCGGAGTACATAGCCATTATGAGCATTTATTTGCCCTCCTTCGCCTCGCCAAAATGAATGGCATACAAAACGTATATGTCCATGCATTCCTTGACGGAAGGGACGTCGGTCCGCAGACAGCGATGGGATATGTCGAGCAGACTGAAAAGGTGATGGAAGGGCTTGAAGTCGGTGAAATTGCTACAGTTTCTGGCCGTTTTTACGCGATGGACCGAGATAAAAGATGGGATCGCGTTGAGCGCGCATACCGAGCAATTGTCGACGGTACCGGAGCTACATGTAAAAACGCTACGCAAGGTATCCTCGCTTCATATGAAGCAGGTGTCCATGACGAGTTCGTAGAGCCTTTCATTATAACGGAGGAAGGCGAGCCCGTCGCAACAGTAAAAGACGGTGACGCAGTCGTGTTCTTTAATTTCCGTCCGGATCGCGCCATACAATTGTCGAAGGCATTTACAGATCCCGCGTTCGACGGATTTCATACAGGACCTGAAACGTTCGAAAACTTGAAATTCGTATCCTTTACGCATTATAGTGATGAAGTTCAGGCAGACATTGTTTTCGGAAATGAAAACTTGGAGAACACGCTCGGCGAAGTAATTTCGAAAAACGGCCTCCGGCAATTACGGATTGCCGAAACGGAGAAATACCCGCACGTAACGTTTTTCATGAGTGGCGGTAAGGAAGATGAGTTCGAAGGTGAAAAACGGATTTTGATTGCAAGCCCGAAAGTCGCGACTTACGACTTGAAGCCTGAAATGAGTGCCGTTGAAGTGACGGAAGCGTTGCTAAAAGAAATCGAGGCTGAAACACAAGACGCAATCATTCTCAATTTCGCTAACCCCGACATGGTCGGACATAGCGGAATGCTTGAACCGACGATTAAAGCAATCGAGACGGTAGATGCGTGCCTCGGTAGGATTATTGACGCTCTTAAGCTAAAAGGTGGAACCGCAATCGTTACCGCTGACCACGGGAATTCCGATGAAGTCGTGACGCTTGAAGGAAAGCCGATGACTGCACATACGACGAATCCCGTACCCGTCATTATTACAAACCCCGATATCGTACTACGGGAAGGCGGTATTTTGTCAGATCTAGCACCGACGATGTTGAAACTACTTGAAATCGAACAGCCGGAGGAAATGTCCGGAACACCATTATTCTAATAAAGGGAGAGATTGAAATGCCAATCATTACTCATATCCAATCTAGAGAAGTTCTTGATTCACGCGGTAACCCGACTGTAGAAGTTGAAGTGTTCACAGAAAGTGGAGCGTTCGGCCGTGCCATCGTTCCGTCCGGCGCTTCTACAGGCGAATACGAAGCAGTCGAATTGCGCGATGGTGATGCATCCCGCTATCTTGGAAAAGGTGTTTTAAAAGCGGTTGATCATGTTAATGAAGTTATTGCAGATGAAATCGTGGACAATTATTCAGTACTCGATCAAGTTGTTATCGACAATGCGTTACTAGAACTCGATGGTACGAAAAACAAAGGCAAACTTGGCGCGAACGCAATTCTTGGCGTATCGATGGCTGTTGCACACGCGGCAGCGGATTATTTAGACGTTCCGCTTTACCAATACCTTGGCGGCGTGAACGCAAAACAATTGCCAGTTCCGATGATGAACATTTTAAATGGCGGGGAACATGCGGATAACAACGTTGATATTCAAGAATTCATGGTCATGCCGGTTGGCGCGGAATCATTCCGTCACGCGCTACGTATGGGAACTGAAATTTTCCATAGCTTAAAAGACGTGTTGAAAGCGAAAGGTCTTAACACGGCGGTTGGCGATGAAGGCGGATTTGCACCGAACTTAGCGTCGAACGAAGAAGCGCTATCGACAATTATGGAAGCAATTAAAAAAGCAGGATACAAACCAGGCGAAGAAGTATTGCTTGCAATGGATGTCGCTGCTTCCGAGTTTTACGATAGCGAATCAAAACAGTACCGTTTAGAAGGGGAAGGAATTACGAAAACTTCCGAAGAAATGGTTGCTTGGTATGAAGAACTTTGCGCAAAATATCCAATCGTTTCGATTGAAGACGGCTTTGATGAAAACGACTGGGCTGGACACAAACTATTAACAGAACGTATCGGCTCAAAAGTTCAATTGGTCGGAGACGATCTATTCGTAACAAACACAGAGAAATTGGAGCGCGGCATTGAAGAAGGTGTCGGCAACTCGATTCTTATTAAAGTGAACCAAATCGGTACATTGACAGAAACATTCGATGCAATTGAAATGGCAAAACGTGCAGGCTACACGGCAGTCATCTCCCACCGTTCCGGAGAATCCGAAGATACGACAATCGCGGACATCGCAGTTGCAACAAATGCAGGGCAAATTAAGACAGGTGCTCCTTCACGCACAGACCGCGTTGCAAAGTACAACCAATTACTTCGCATTGAAGATCAGTTGGATGAAACAGCAGTTTACCTCGGAGCAAAAACATTTTACAACTTAAAAAAATGATATACTAAATCAGCCGGCAATGACCGGCTGATTGTTATTATCTCGAAATTTGTTGTAACAGTGAAAAATGTTTGCTAGAATATAAATATTGTGATGTTCGATGGAGGTGGAACAAAGTGCATGCTTTCTTAATGACGTTACTATTAATCGTATCATTGGCGTTGATTGTTGTTGTATTATTGCAATCTGGAAAAAGTGCAGGTCTGTCTGGAGCCATCTCCGGTGGTGCCGAACAACTTTTTGGTAAACAGAAAGCGCGTGGGTTAGACTTAGTGCTTCAAAGAGTGACAATTGTACTTTCTATTTTATTTTTCATTTTGGCGATTGCCATCGTGAAAGTTTAATCGGAATTATAGAATCGTATACCTTACAAACGCCTGGCCACCCGTATGGTCGGGCGTTTTTTTCCACATGGAAAGGGAAAGATAGCATACATAAGGTTTTATTTGGTATGAAAGGGTGAGGGTTATGAGAATTGCACAGCCAAAACCATTCTTTTTTCAAAACGGTAAACGGGCCGTCTTACTATTACACGGCTTCACAGGAACATCCGCAGACGTCCGGATGCTCGGCCGTTTTCTTGAAAAGAAAGGCTATACATCACTAGCGCCACACTATAAAGGACACGGCGTTCCGCCTGAACAACTCATCGAAACAAGTCCAGACGAATGGTGGGAAGACGTCATTGCGGGCTATGAGCAATTAAAAGAAGCAGGGTACGAAGAAATTGCAGTTGCCGGATTATCTCTCGGTGGCGTATTTTCATTGAAATTAGGGGTTAAAATGCAAGTAATGGGTATTGTAACAATGTGCGCGCCAATGTCGATGAAAACGCCGGATAAACTGTATGCAGGCGTATTAAAATATGCCTCAGACTATAAGAGATATGAAGGGAAAACAAAAGCTGAAATCGAAGAAGAAGTCGATGTACTCCGCGGAAAAACGATGCCGTCACTTGCCGACTTACGCACCCTTGTCGATGACGTACGAGAACAACTTCCGAATATAGAATCACCACTTCTCGTCATCCAATCAAGGAATGACGAAGTGATCGATGCGAATTCAGCAAATGTTATTTATAACAATGCCGCATCAAATCGGAAACAAATCGAGTGGTATGAAAAATCCGGACATGTCATTACACTTGGCCCAGAAAAAGAGCAGTTGCATGAAGAAGTATATCAATTTCTTGAATCACTTGACTGGAACGTGTGAAAATGAAAACAGTTGACGATAGTAAAGAATGGAGGGATGTTAATTGGATTTTATAGATGAGGAATTACAAACAAGATTATTGGAGTTCATGAGAGAGGAATCGTACAAACCATTGACGGTTCAAGAAATCCAAGAGTCATTACAAATTGAAGGGGCTGCCGAATTTAAGCAGCTTGTCAAAATGCTCGTGCAGCTTGAACAAACAGGTGAAATTATCCGTTCCCGGACAAATCGTTACGGCGTCCCGGAACGTATGAACTTAGTAAGAGGTAAATTCATTGGACATGCTAAAGGATTCGGATTCGTTACACCGGAAACGGAAGGGATGGACGATATATTCATACCGCCTCATGAAGTGAACGGTGCGATGAACGGAGATATTGTCCTCGTACGGGTGTCGAAAGGCGATTTTGGCGACCGACGCGAAGGAGCGATCATTCGAATCGCGGAACGTAAAACGACAAAAGTTGTCGGAACGTACCAAGATAATCGCGGCTTCGGCTTTGTCATTCCTGATGATAAAAAGCTTCCAATGGATATTTTCATCGGAAAAGGAGATTCACTCGACGCTGTCGATGGACATAAAGTCGTCGCTGAAATTACAGAATGGCCGAGTGAGCTGAAATCGGCAACTGGAATGGTCGTACAAATTCTCGGACATAAAAATGACCCGGGCGTAGATATTCTATCAATCATCCATAAGCACGGCATTGAAGTCGAGTTTCCTCAGGAAGTAATGGATCAGGCGAATAAGACGCCGGATGAAGTACAAGAGAAGGATTTATTCAAACGTCGGGACCTACGGGAAGATCTCGTCATTACAATCGACGGGGCAGACGCTAAGGACTTGGATGATGCCATTTCACTCGTTAAGAACGATGATGGGACATACACATTATCTGTCCATATTGCGGATGTTAGTTATTATGTAGAGGAAAACACGCCTCTCGATGACGAAGCGTATGACCGGGCGACGAGCGTCTATTTAACAGACAGAGTTATCCCGATGCTTCCGCATAAGCTTTCGAACGGCATCTGTTCGTTGAATCCTCACGTCGACCGTCTAACGATGTCTTGCAAAATGACAATCGACCGAAACGGTAAAGTTGTTAGTCATGAAATTTTCGAAAGCGTCATCCAATCGAAAGAACGAATGACGTATACAGACGTCTATAAGATCATCGAGCTAAAAGACGAAGAGCTCATGAAAAAGTATGAGCATATCGTTCCGATGCTAAATAATATGGCTGAACTCGCTTCGATCTTAAGACAGAAACGAATCGACCGCGGCGCCATTGACTTCGATTTCAAAGAATCAAAAGTAATTGTCGACGAACAAGGATGGCCGACAGATATCGTCTTACGAGAACGTACAGCAGCGGAACGCCTCATTGAGGAGTTCATGTTGGCGGCGAACGAAACAGTCGCTGAGCATTTCCACTGGCTTCAAGTGCCGTTCCTTTACCGGATCCACGAAGACCCGAAAGCGGAAAAGCTGCAACGTTTCTTTGAGTTTCTAACAAACTTCGGAATCGTCGTGAAAGGAACGGGGAATAAAGTACATCCTCGCGCCTTGCAGGAAATCGTCGAGTCCATCGATGGCATGCCAGAAGAGACCGTTATTTCAACAATGCTCCTTCGTTCAATGCAACAGGCGAAGTATTTCGAGGAGAGCTTAGGTCACTTCGGATTGTCGACTGATTTCTACACGCATTTCACGTCACCAATTCGTCGTTACCCGGACTTGATCGTCCATCGACTCATCCGGACGTATTTAATTAATAAAGACGTATCTGCAGAAACGGTCGCGCATTGGAACGCCAACATGTCTGAAATCGCACAGCACACGTCTGAACGCGAACGTCGGGCAGTTGACGCGGAACGTGATACAGACGCATTGAAGAAGGCACAGTACATGCTCGATAAGATTGGTGAAGAGTTCGACGGTGTCATTTCATCTGTAACGAACTTCGGTATGTTCGTGGAACTTGAGAATACAGTCGAAGGGCTCGTCCATGTTAGCTATATGACAGACGATTATTACCGTTTCGACGACCGTCAAATGATGATGCTCGGGGAGCATACGGGCAAACAGTTTAGAATCGGAGATGAAGTGACGATCCGCGTTGTTTCCGTCAAGCCTGAGGAATCAGCGATTGACTTCGAAATTGCGGGGATGAAACAGTCCTTCCACCGGAACCGGAAAGAGACACCGAAAGTCATCCATGCGAAGAAACCATCAAGTGGCGGCGGGCGTCGGGGAGCTTCCGATAAGCCTAAAGACGACAAGAAAAAAGGCGCACCGAGCCAGAAGAAAAAGTTTTACGAAGGTGTAGCGAAAAAGAAGAAGAAACAAGCTCCAAGAAAGAGAAAATAAACGTGGCGGCATTCGTTCAGGCGAATGCCGTGGCATTTTTAATTAATGGGGGGTTATAGAGTATGGCGAAAGGTCAAGGGAAAGTACTGGCGATCAATAAAAAAGCAAATCATGACTATGCGATTGAAGAAACGATTGAAGCAGGGATTGTGCTGCAAGGTACAGAAATCAAATCGATCCGTAATGGCAAAGTGCAATTGCGCGATGCTTTCGTTTTAATCCGTAACAATGAAGCATGGATTTCCAACATGCATATTAGTCCGTACGAACAGGGAAATCAATTCAACCACGATCCATTGCGTTCGCGCAAGCTGCTGCTCCATAAGAAACAGATTGCAACGCTGCTCGGGCAGACAAAGCAGGAAGGCTTCGCAATCGTGCCGCTGAAAATGTACTTGAAAGATGGTTTCGCAAAAGTATTGATCGGCGTCGGTAAAGGGAAAAAGCTCTACGATAAACGCGATGATCTGAAGAAGAAAGAAGCGAAACGCGAGATGGAGCGCGCCTTCAAAGCAAAACAGCAGTATTGATTTTTACGTAAAAATGTTGTATACTATCTGTAGTGAAATAGTTCAGAAGCCTTTCAGTAGGCATTCCTGACATCCCTTTTAAGGTTGGAAAGACCTTTATATAACGGGGACGTTACGGATTCGACAGGGGTGGTCTGGGCTTGAGCTGCGCGTCGGAGGGATCGTCTCCGTCAGAAACGACAGTTAATAATAACTGGCAAAACAAACAACAACTTAGCATTCGCAGCTTAATAAGCTGATGAATCTGCCTAGCAGTTCCATCGCCCATGTGGCATTGTTAGGCTCACCTATTAGTGGGATACGGTAACGGTCGCCTCCTGAGGCCGTTGCAAGAGATTATCAGGATAGCGCACACGGATAGCCTTGATTGACGGCAAACGTGCGCGCGAATCCAAGTAGTCAATCTACACGCGTAGACGCTGAAGTAGCAGAGCCTTTGGACGCGGGTTCGACTCCCGCCGTCTCCATAATTTTTATGGTACAAATGCAGTTGTATCAACGGTTTTGAAGTTAAGGGATATTGAACGGGAGTTGAACTCTTGTACAATATCCCTATCCCTTTTCTTATCCCTAGGGAAAATTAACATATTTGAACCCTATTCTTAGACCTTCTAATCAAAATGATTGGGAGGTTTTTTGTTTGTCTAATAGAAAACGAAAGCATTGAATATTACCCTATCTCAAGGATTAGGTGTATGATAACATATATATCTGAAACTTTAACTTTATAAAATATGAAAGGGAGTGTAATAATCAGATATGAAAAAGATATTGAAACCATTAATTAGTGTTATTGCTATTGGTGCCCTCTCTCTATCTATAAATATAGATAAAAATGTATTAGCTAATAATATTGCAAATAAATGTGAGTATGATTCGGCATCGAAAGTAAACCCTGATTATTCCACAATGAACTGTTTGTTAACGGAAACAGCACTGAGTTATGATGTTCCTCCTGAAATTGTGAAGGCAATAGCGGAAGGTGAAAGCGGAAATTGGCGTCATTTTGATTCGAACGGTGAAGCGATTGTAACAGCTGATAATGGAATTGGTATTATGCAGATTACAAATCAGGCTGGCTACAATCAAGATCGCCTAAAAAGCGATATCCTCTACAATATTCAAGCTGGAGTAGAGATTCTAGATGCGATGTTTAAGCGAAAGGATTTACCTAGCATTAACGGCGGGGAAAGAGATGTATTGGAACATTGGTACTTCGCAATTATGGCTTATAACGGTATTAAGCCGGTAAATAGTCCAATTGTCCAAGCAACTGGTGAAAGAAATCCAAATGCCTATCAAGAAAAGATCCTCGGTATTATTGAGAGATTTGAATTAATAAACGTAACAGAGCTGCCTTTTTCACGCGAAGATTTTCAATATGACTCGAACAGCAGCGCTAATATTAAATTTTCAACGATGAACTATGATTTTGATTTACCATTAACAAAATCAAAGCATTTTTTTGAAACAAATCAAAAAGTTAGTGCAACAACTAATGTAACAATTAGGACAAGGCCTACTACGGATAGTTCTTCTATGGGTACTTTACGTAAAGGTGAAGTTGTTACCATTACGGGGCCATTTGAATATGAAGAAGTATCAACGAAGAAAAACCATTTTGTTTGGTATCCTGTGAAAAGAAGTGACGGGACAGAGGGGTATGTAGCATCAAGTTACTTAAACGACTCAGCTTCAACATCAACACCTCCAGTTGACACTCCAAAGGACTACTCAGCTTACGCTGAAAAGTTTGCAGACTTCAGTACTTCAGCTTGGTGGAGAGATGATATGATTTGGGCAATCGACCGAGGTTTGATTAGAGGTTACAATAACGAGTGGAACGCAAAAACAAAGAAATACGAAACCCAGTTACAACCGAATACACAATTAACAGAAGCGCACTTCCTAACAATCTTCTTCCGTTACGCTCAAAAAGATGAAATAGCGAGTGTAAAAAACACTTCGTCTTGGAGTAGAAGTGGTATATACAGCATGGCGAAAAAGTATAAAATGCCTGTACTAGCAAATGAAAATTCGAAAGCTCTAGCAGAGAAAGGCATAAGACGTGGTAAATTGGCACAATTGATGGCATCTTACCACTATGGGAAAACAGTAAGTGAAACTACAGCGATTCAATTTTTCATGGGTAATGGGCTTACTACAGCGACTTCAATCGATGAGTATAAACCAGACCAAATCTTAACGCGTGCTCACATATCAGCGTTTATTCAGAGATATGAAACGTTCGTATCGAAGCAAAAATAATTGAACTTAGAAAACGGTTGCGACCATTGCAACCGTTTTTCTGACTTTACGGCTTATGCAATTCAATAGGAATCTTTTTAGAGAAAGGTAAAGGGTGTATTATTAACATCGGATCGCAATCCACATTTGTTGCCGGTGCAGGTGGTAATACATATGTAACAAGCAAACATGCAATAAGTGGATTTACGAAACAATTGGCTTATGATTTCGGCAGTAAAGGAGTTAAAGCTAATTTAATCGCACCAGGGTTTATTGAGACACCTATGACCGAAGGGATTCAGGATGAGAGACTGAACGACATTCCAGCAGGTAGGGCAGGTAAACCAGAGGAGATTGCAGCAGTAGCAGTTTTCTTAGCTTCGGATGAATCAGATTATATGCAGGGTGCAGAAATTAAGGTTGACGGTGGCTGGACTGTTGGGCGTTA
The DNA here is from genome assembly GCF_050859005.1 of Sporosarcina sp. UB5. Classification (GTDB taxonomy): domain Bacteria; phylum Bacillota; class Bacilli; order Bacillales_A; family Planococcaceae; genus Sporosarcina. The sequence continues at coordinate 199,607 of NZ_CP125984.1, read as the reverse complement.
AGAATGAATAAAGAAAATGTTGAATACCTGTGCAACATATTATTCAAATAATAAATTACAATTGCATAGACAGCAGTAGTGGGCCAATCAAATTTATGTTTGATTGGCCTGTTTTTGTGTTTTTTCTCTTCTATCAAAAACAGAGACAAAACATCGATGAAATCAAGCTTTGTGAAACTTTATAGGTGGCTGGTACTTAAATTGGTACTTAAATTTAATTGTATTGGTCGTTCATGCGTCGCTCTTTAAGCAGAAAAGGTTAGAAAAGGAACAGAAGTACATGTCCTTTCTAACCTTTTTTACATTCGTTATTTAGCTTCTGCAATAACTTCTAGTTTGCTTAATTGTTCAACTGCTTTTTGAAGTGCTTCCGCCTTTTGGATAAGTGCCAATCGGACATAACCTGCACCTTCAGAACCGAAGATACTCCCTGGCACCATGACGACACCGCATTGATCGATTGCTTTGAAGACTAATTCCTTATCGTCCATGTCAAACGGATATTTCGCCCAAACGAACATGCCGCCGTTTGAAGGGGTTGCAGTCCAACCAATCTCGGCTAAACCATTCATCAACACATGATGGCGTTCCGAAAAAACGTTCCGCAGACGATCTGTAATTTCTTCCGCATGATCAAGCGCTGTTACAGCCGCTTCTTGTATCGGTCCAAATGTCCCGTAATCCAAATTCGATTTCAACTCTTTAAAGATACGAATAATCTCGGCGTTACCGACTAGATAAGCAATACGTGCACCAGCAAGGCTGAAACTTTTGGATAGAGAATTGATTTCCACTCCGACGTCCATTGCCCCTGGTGTCGATAGAAAACTAGTCGGAGAATCGCCCGTGAAATAATACTCCGAATACGCCGCGTCATGGAGAACTAGAACATTATATTTCTTGGCAAACGCAACGACTTTATCAAAAAACTGTGCGTCTGGCAATGCTGGCACTGGATTTCCCGGCAAATTCAAAATGATCATCTTTGCCCGTTGCGCAACGTCTTCTGGAATTTCATCCAAATTGGGCAAGAAGCCGTTTTCTGCACGCAATGGCATTTCGTACGGAACCGCACCCGCCAGCTTGATGCCCGCTTCGTACGCGACATAGGCTGGATTCGTTGTCAGCACGATATCCCCTTCATTGCAAAAGGCTAATGGAAGATGAACGAGTCCTTCCTGAGATCCCATTGTTTGAAGGACTTCCGTTACCGGATCTAGCGTGATGCCGGAGCGTCTTTTATAATAATTCGCGACAGCTTCATGAAACCGTTTTGTGCCGCCGAGTGTATAGCCGTATGTATTTGCTTGAGCGCTTTGTTCCGATAGTACACGTCTCACTTTTTCGTCCGGCGGAAGATCCGGGCTTCCAATACTTAAATCGATCAGTTCAGCGCCAGTCGCTTTTTTCGCCGCGGCTGCTGCTTTCAAGTCTGCAAAAATAGCGGGTTCAAAAATGGACATTTTTAACGAAGGTTCGATCTTCAATGGAAAGCACTCCTTGTTTGTGAAAAATTAATTTTAAGGAGTATTTTATCATAAACTAGGCATCGATTGCAAAGCCTTACTGGAAGCCTCTTCTTTAATTTCTAACTTGCCCATTCCCCTTAATTTGGAATTTAGTTGAAGTCAATGCTTTTAGCCCCATTGGACCTCTAGCATGTAATTTTTGTGTACTAATTCCGATTTCTGCTCCAAGACCGAACTCAAATCCATCGGTAAAGCGAGTTGATGCATTATGATAAACAGCTGCCGCATCAACTTGCTGCAAGAACATTTTAGCATGTGCATCATTTTCCGTAATAATCGATTCGGAATGCTTTGTTCCGTATTGATTAATATGCTCGATTGCCTGTTCTACAGTATCAACCAATTTCACGCTAATGGCGTGTCCGAGGTATTCCGTTGCCCAGTCTTCTTTTGTAGCTTCGTTCGCTGTAGGGAAAACTTCGCGAACGATCTCGTCAGCATAAATTTCGACACCACAAGCATCTAATTTTGTTAAAAGCCCTTCGCCATAGTTTGTAAACCATGTTTTGTCAATTAAAAGAGACTCGATTGCATTACAAACTGATGGACGCTGGAGTTTTGCGTTTAAAACAATTTGTTCTGCCATCGCTTGTTTTGCTGTTTGATCAATAAATACGTGACAGTTACCAGCACCAGTTTCAATTACTGGAACAGACGCTTCTCGCACAACTGTATCAATTAGGTTCTTTCCACCTCTTGGTATTAATACATCCAAATAGTTATTTAACCGGAATAACTCACTAGCTGTTTCTCGACTCGTATCCTCGATTAACTGTACAGCATCAATTGGGAGTGCGCTTTTTTCCAACGCCCTGTGAATCGTGCTCACTAACGCCATATTGGAATGTTTAGCTGAAGAACTTCCCCTTAAGATTACTGCATTTCCAGTTTTCAGCGTGAGTGTAGCTGCATCGACTGTTACATTTGGTCGTGCTTCATAAATCATCGCTACAACACCAATTGGTACACGCGTTTCCTCGATGATCAGACCATTATCTTTCGTGATCGATGCTAAAGTTTTGCCAATTGGGTCATCGAGTTCGATAATTTGATGGATGGCAGCGGCAATACCTTTTAGGCGTTCTTGATTTAGCATAATCCGATCTACTACAGATTCCGAAAGCCCTTTGTCTTTACCGGCTACAAGATCCTTTTCATTTTCTCGAAGAATGATATCTTTATCTAACATTAGTTGTTCTGCGATCAATGCTAGCGCATCATTTTTTTCTATCGTTGTCACACCTGACATAAGATAACTTGCTTTTTTAGCAGCCTTTCCTTTTTGAACGACTTCACTCATCATAATACCTCCCCAATTTTTGTATACTTACCCAACGATCGCGATGGATTACTTCGATGGAAGGGGTAAATGTTTCCTTGTCTCTGTCCATGTAACTCTCAATTTCCTTCTGTAATTCAACAGAAGAACAGCTTACTTCTCCTTTTCCAAGTAAATCATGAATACCATAAACTTGGACAACATCTCCCTTTTCAAAAGTACCACTAATTTTAATGACTCCAGCTGAGAGCAAACTACTTCCTCTCTTTAATATGGCTTCCTCGGCTCCTTGATCAACATAAATCTTCCCTGCTGATTCGGAGTGGAGTGCAATCCATTGTTTCCTTGTGTTAATAGGGGCCTTGGAATGACTAGCGATATAAGTTCCATCACCATTTCCTTTCAAAACTTGTATCAGCTTATCCTTCCCTTTACCTTGACCGATAAAAACAGGGATTCCTAGTGATGTTGCGGTCTTAGCCGCCATTAATTTCGATTTCATTCCACCCGTACCAACTTTGGATCCACCTGAACCTGCAGCTTGAATCATTTCATTTGAAATTTCCTGTAAAAAATCATACTTGACTGCTGTAGGGTTTGTTTGCGGATTACCGCTATAGATGCCATTAATATCTGTTAAAATAATTAGTTGGTCGGCATGAATAAAGCCACTAACTAGGGCAGATAGCATATCGTTATCACCAAATGTCAATTCTGCAATCGATACCGTATCATTTTCATTAATAATTGGTAAAATGCCCCTATCTAACAGTTCTGTAATCGTAGCGTAAGCATTACGGTAGCGCTCACGATTAGAGAAGTCATCTCTTGTTAACAAGAGCATCGCTGGAGTAATATCATAAGCACCGAATTTCTCTATATACGACTGGATTAATAAACTTTGACCGATCGCTGCTGCCGCTTGCTTGCCTTTTAAAGTTACGGGTCTTGATGAATAACCTAGTCCCCGGAATCCTGCAGCAACGGCACCAGAAGTGACAAGGATGACTTCATGATTTGCTTTACGAAGCATAGCCAGTGCATCTACATGATTGCCAAGTTTTTCTTGATCAATTTCCCCTTTTTCATTTGTAAGGGAACTACTTCCTATTTTGACAACGATACGTTGTTTACGCACTTAAGATCACCTCTACAATTTTTTCTGAAAAGCTACCTGTGAATTATCTTGTTCAAAATACATTTACATCAACACAAAAAAAGCCCATTCATCCTAAAATATAAGGACGAAAGGGCTTGCTTCCGCGGTACCACCATATTTGAATGGCACACAAAAATGTGCACATTCCACTTTAACAATAACGCTTGTTCAGCGCCCATGTTTTGGCATGGGACTCTAAAGGTAGGTTCAGTAGGCTTTCTATTGTGGAATCTTTCAGCTCATAAATTCCACTCTCTTTTATAGCAGGGACTACTTACTGATTCTTTATTAACGTTCAAATATATTGTTCCCTATTATGGCGAGGAATGATTGAAATGTCAATACGTAAAATGCTAACAGTTGGCTAACGCAATCTCATGAAAAACGGTAAGGTTTTAGTACCAGGTACTAAAAATGTAAAAGGTATACTTTATTAAAATAAGGTACATTATATTTGTTGAATAGGTTATTCTTGAAGACGAGTAAAGAAAAGTAGGTGAACAAAATGGGGAAATATCAATTGGATAACAAAGGTAAAACGGCAGTGACAAAATATCATGAAAAAAACAAGCCTGAAAAATTTGATAAAAAGCAGCATCTTGAAAAAATACGTACGGAGTATTTGAAGAAAAAGAAAAAACAAACAGATGAATAATATGAATGAAAACATGGGGAGACTAGGATCTTCCTATGTTTTTCTTTTTCTAATTCTCTACCGTTTTTGCTTGAATCATGCAATTAACCATTGTCTATAAGTGTTCAGTACCAGGTACCAAAACGATTTGAAATTGTTTTGGTGCCTGGTACTGTTTTTTTGTACGCAGCTTAAGCTTGCGAATCTGCCTAGCAGTTCCATCGCCCATGTGGCATTGTTAGGCTCACCTATAAGTGGGATACGGTAACGGTCGCCTCCTGAGGTTGTTGCTAGAGATTAGGCATATTGAATTTTAATGGGCTGGTACTTAATTAAATGGCGTACAGCTATACTTGCGCTGATAAATACGGAAGGTTTTTGAGGTATTTCAAAGATGTTTTTCAGTAGCTCATCTGTCGGTTCCATACGGCTGTCTTAAATCTCTATTGAAGATTTATTGTCCATCTTCCATCATGTATAGAAAACAGTCAAGTTAATGACCGCATCTACACTTTTGCCTTAGCTTGTACAATTAATTTTCTTTAGAGTACTTCATGGAATAATAAAGAATATAAATCATGATTGGGATAATAGCGAAAATAGCAGAAATTAACGCTAGCTCAAAGAACAGTGTATTATATGTGAAGTTTGTTTTTATTTTACCTTCGATTAAATCAGTAACAGGATTGGCACCTATTGATGCAAGGATGAAAATAAAAGTCAGTTCCATTCCAGTAGCATATATATTTTTTATTGAATTAGGAATTTCTATGTTTAATGTATCAAAAATGAACTTGAACTGTTGGAGAAATTTATTATATAACCTTTTCTGAAGCAAAAGACCTGCCATTCCAATTATAGCTAATAAGATTAGTAACATCAAAGGATAACGGGTAAGATGTGATACAAGCATTAGAGAACTCATAGTAGCTAAAATGAATAGGGTTGATTGAAAGAAAAATTTCATTAGTATAGACCTCCTGATGTAATTGTATATTACTCATACGAACGAATGTTTCAAAGGTTTCAATACTCAATTTTTGAAAATGATATATAGTTTTTAAGTTGAGTAGAAGTTTGGAGGGTATGGCTTGTTGTAGACTATTTTGTTACATTTAAGTGACCTGCTGAACTCACACGAATTGGAGTTCGAACAAAACGATTCCATTGATAACCATGGAATCAGAAGGACATTGAACCAAATTCGTAAATATGTAATACTTCCTAGCAGGTAAAGCCGTAAAGTAAATAAGTATGGAAGCGACTCAAACATATGTGGTACTGGGCTTTGGCATAATGCTACTCGAATCGCAAGTAGTCAATCTGCACGCGTAGGCCCTGAAGTATTGTAGCCTATGGACGCGGGTTCGAATTCCGCTGTATCCATAAGACGAAATCTGTGTATTTCAAACAGTGTTAAAACCCTTGTGTATCAAGGGTTTTTTCTTTTGCCTTGTTTTATAAAATTCACTGGATATCAAAAAAAACATGGTGAAAACTATGGCCAATTGAAATTACATCCTCATAAATTTACTGATTATTAGAAAAAGAGACGCCATTAGGCATCTCATTTCTAATCCTTATTTATTTGTTCATTGGTCCAGACTGGCTAAAACATGCGTGACGGATCTGACTCAGTTCAAAAGAACTTTGAAAATTATTTTGCATGATGACGTATTCTTTCTTAGCGCAACTATAATTATCGCCAGTTATGGAAACCTTATCCTTGCCGTATGTATTAACTTAATACGTATTCTAACCTTCAACAAAAGTCGAAATTCATGTTTGCCTAGCGTCAAATCGTAAAAACCTTAAAAATGTTGTGTTATAATTAGAATAAATATAATTTTGTGTAAGGGGTAATGAATTGAGTAGAGCTGTTGAAGTTAGAAGCGTATTGACTTGTAAGATTAATGAAGCAAATTTACATTCATATTTTATAGATTTTGACCTTGAAGATAATGGCGATTGGAGCCAAATGCTCAAAGAATTCGTAAATCTATTAACTGAAGAAATACCTAACTTTGCTTTGGGATATCATCAAGGAGTAATGGTTCGCCAAGAAGATATTATGCGTATCTTGATAGAGGCAGCAAATTCTATTTATAAAATAGACGCTTATGAGAAAGCCGCTCAGACTTATTTAAGTGATCAATACTGGGATGATGACTTACCTGATAAATATTTAAGGAGAGGTGAATTTGGAGAATTAATACTTCATTTTATTTTAAAATACTTCTTCAATACATTACCATTAGTTGCGAAAATTTATTTTAAGGATTCTTATGGACATGCTGTACATGGTTTTGATTCTGTTCATATTAACCTTACGGAAAATACTTTGTGGTTGGGTGAATCTAAACTATACACTGATGGTAAACGAGGTATAGATGCGTTAATTGAGGATCTATTTGAGCATTTTAATGGAGATTATTTCGAAAGTGAATTCACTATTATTTCCAAAAGGATAAAAGATACGGAAGAGAATTTAACCGTAGCAGGGGCGAATCCAGGTTATTGGATTAAACTATTAAATAGGTATACGAAACTATCTGAAAAGTTAAGTAGCATAGTGGTACCTATGTTTTGTGCCTATGAAACAAACATTTTTTCTAAGTACAGTAATCATAAAGAATTCGAAAAAGAGTATATTGAAGAAATAAATAAATTAAACGAGCGTTTCCTTGACAAGAGATCAAAGCATCCATGGAATAAACATTTGAATATTGTGGTGATATTATTTCCTTTAGAAAGTAAGAAAAAGTTAGTTGCTGCATTACATCGTAAATTAAAGGGGCTTCAATTACTAGGAGAGTGAATACAGTGGATTGGAATCAAGTAGAAATAACGGATTTTGACTACTTAGATTTTGAGAAGAGCTTTTCTTTAGCGAAATATGTTTCTCAAAGAAGATTATTTAATGAAGATGATGCTAATGAAATTATTATAAAAGTGTTAGAGAACTGGGGTAATGTAGATGTTTCTACCAAAGAAATGTGGATAGACTTAATAGAAAGTGCTGGTTTTTATCCATATTTACTTAGGATGATAGAATCATCTAATGAATTAGATATTACATCTGAAATTAGAACGTCATTTCATTCATCAAATCGGCTAGAGAATATAACATTTCACAAAGAACAAAAGTTCTTAGCTGACTTAATAGCAGCTGAACAAAATTTAATAGTAAGTGCTCCAACTAGTTTTGGTAAAAGTTTGTTGATACAAGAAATAATTGCTTTAGATAGATTCGAAAACATATTGATAATTCAACCGACTCTAGCTTTAATTAATGAAACTAGAATAAGTTTGAAAAAGTTTAGTGAGAAATATAATATAATTGTTAACACATCACAGTCTGTCGGGTCTAAAAATATTTTTATCTTAACTGCTGAACGTGTTTTAGAATTTGAAGGTCTTCCGAAGATAGATTACTGTATACTAGACGAATTTTATAAATTAAGTTCATTAAGAGATGATGAAAGATCTGACGTATTAAATATCGCCATAAGGAGAATTTTTACATTCAATCCTATTTTTTATTTTATTGGTCCAAATATTAATGAGATACCAGAAGGATTTCAAGAAAAATATAATGCACTATTTTTTAAAACTGAATATTCTCTAGTTAATACTGAAATTGTACAGGTAGATATAGAATATCAATCTACAGGAGTTAGGAAGCAAGAAAAAGAAAGAGAACAGAAATTATTTGAATTACTTTATATGCAACGTGAGGAACAATCTATAGTATATGTTTCTTCACCCAGCAGGGCTTATAATCTAGCAAAAAGGTATTATGATTATTTGAATGAAAAAGAGTTGTTGAAGGATCCTCAAAATTTACCTTTATGTGAGTGGATTGAAGAAAATTTGAATAAAGAATGGGGATTTAATAATCTTATAAAGAATTATATTGGGGTCCACTCAGGAATTATTCCAAAACATTTAGTACATTCTATGATTGAATATTTTAATGAAGGCAAGATCGATGTATTATTTTGTACTTCAACAATAATTGAAGGAGTAAATACTTCAGCAAAAAATGTATTTGTTTTTGATAATAAAAAGGGTCCTAACGATCTGGACTTCTTTGATTTTTCAAATATCAAAGGGAGAGCTGGAAGAATGCTGAAACATTATACAGGTAAGGTCTACGTATTTGATAATATTCCTAGAAGAGAAGAGTTTGATTTAGATATACCTTTTCATGATCAAAAACTTATTAATGACGAGATATTAGTTAATTTTGATAGAGACGAAGTACATTCTCCACATTTAGAGAGATATGATGAATTAAATAATTTTGACGAAGAGTATTTAAAGGTAATAAAAAAGAATGCTGTTTCGGTTGAGGGACAAAAAGAGATTGTAAGGAAACTAGAAAAACAAATAAAAATCAATCCAAAGTTAATTATATGGGATGCATTCCCTGATAGATACCAACTTCAATTTGTAATTGATTTAGCTTGGAATCATCTTCTAAAACCGACCGAAACAACAAGGCCTATGACAATCCGAAAACTACCTGTAACAATTCGGAAGCATATATCTAATGATTTAAACCTATTAATTAAGGAAGAAAAAAAATATTTGCAAACTCAGCATCCGAGGTGGGAAGAACAGCGTCATTTAGATACTGCAATTGAAAATGTGTTTAGAGAAAAACGACATTGGATTTCATATAAAGTTCCGAAATGGTTAAATGTAGTGAATTCTTTACAGAAGATAGTTTGTCAGAAAGCCGGATTAACGATGAGTGGTGATTATTTATTTTTCGCTTCGTATTTAGAAAATGAAGGTGTTGAAGAAAGGTTCACATTATTAATTGACATGGGAGTTCCTACGTCAGTAATAAATAAAATAATTCAAATTATCCCTAGTGATTTAAAGGATCAAGATTTAATTCATTTTGTTAAGAACATTAGAAGTGAGAATATACCTTCTTTACTAGAGTATGAGTTCGAAAAACTCAAACAGTTATAAGGTTTTTTAGTGATGCTCTTTATAATACTATGCGATGACATTGTCGTTAAAGAGCCCCAACCGGTACTCCCACGTCTCGTTTGGAGAGAATTTCCGCTTCTGTTTTTCCGGATTATTAGTGTTAAGTACCAGGCGCCCGAACAATTCAGAATTTAATGGGTGCCTGACACTTAAATGTATTTGTTAAAAATCCTTTTAATTCTTCAATAGAGTAAGCTGGTTTCCTTTTGTGAAGCATAGCATGGCAATTTGGGCATACTGGTCTTAAATCAGCAATAGGATCAACTTCATATTTTTCACCGATAGTATGTAACTCTTTAAGGTGATGAACATGAATAAAGTCTTTACCCATTTCGCCATATGCACTTTCAAAATTAAAATTACATACTACACAACTACACCCAAAATGTTCAATACATTTCTTTCTGGCTACTGGATTGCGTTCATAAATGTTAACAGATATTTGTTTAGTAGCACCTTCTATATATTTTGCTGGATTATTTACTTCTTCTGTAGATTTGTTAATGTATTCTTCATTTTCATCACTAAATTCCCATATGATTTTTACTGGTTTAGTATCCTCATATTCTTTTACTCTACCGTTACCTTGATAAACAAAGTTAGGACTATTGCTGTCCTCAAGTGTAAATATAAAAATGTTTCCACTTGGATTTAACATACCTTGAATTGTTGGTGTTGATAGTGAATGATTGTTTTTGCCGAACCACTGAAAGTCATCACCAATAAATTTATTGTCATAACGTTGCCGAGCTCGACCAGCGGAGTTAATATGAGCAAATATAAATACGTCCTTATTAAAGGTGGTGTAACCAGAGTTCCAATTACCACCTTGTTTTACTTCAGGCACATTGAAAATCCTGTAAACATCTTTTCTGGAATATTCATTTCCTACTTTGAGAGGTATTGTACTTGTAGTTTTTTGACTATCTACAAGTTTGGAAATTTTTCTTAGTGTTTGTGGGGTAAGAGGCATTGATGACGCCTGAAAACCTTTAACTAAGTACTTATCGTATTCATCATCTTCTAAATATAGCTCTTCAAGTAAAATTGGATTACTAAGCAAGTTTCTAATATATTTAACAGGTACACGGTAATTTTCTTGATTACTTTTCTCATAATAATGCTCGTCTTTTTCCGATGAGTAAATTGGTTCACCAGTTATTTCAACAACTGCATAAATTCCACGCTTAAGCTTTGGTTTACCGTTCAGTTGTTCTTTAGTACGGTAGTCGTGACCAACTCTAATAACGCCTATTTGTCCTTCCTTAAACCAGTCTTTTTGCCAACTAGTTATTGAAAATGTGTCATCAACCTTGTTTGAGGCTAAGAAGTCATCAATAGCCCATTTCTTTGGGCTACAGAAAAATGTCCAGAAGCCCGTGGGTTCAACTTTATTTTCATTAATGGTCTCTGTTTCAATCCCCAACTCCTTTAATTTATCTAACCTTACATTTTCATCAGTAGTGAAAGCATAGGTAGCCCCGTTATATGACCAAGTTTCCCCAAAAAATATTCCATTTTCTACTTGCTTATATGGTATGTATTCATAACCAGAGTAATCTTTCAACCATTTCGAAGCTGTTTGAATTGAAGGGAATTCTTTTAATTCTGTTCCGTCTTTAAATATAATCACTGGCTTTGCTACCTTATTAACTGCAACTGGTTGTCTTAGTGCCATTGTTGTTCCTCCTTTAGTTTCCCATTAACTACCTTTTTCTACGGCCACCCTATGTTACCAATTGTGACATCTCCTTTACCGTTGAACGCCAAGGGATTTACCAGGCAACGCCAACTCGTGTGCCAGTAGCACAGAGATGGCGTGCATGCTGGGGAGAGAGCAGTTTAACAGGATTATTACAAAGCGACATGTACCGGTTAACAACTTGACAAAGAGCAAAGCTATCATGCCCGCCACTCGTTGTAAAGTTGTGGTAAGCTACTTGTCATTCGCTGGTACAAATGTTGTCATTCGGTGGTAAAATAGATGGCAGAGTTGGTACATTCCATTGGCTGTAACCAACTAAATGTACTAAATCGACTAAGTGCACTATTATTTACCTATGTCATTCAGAGATTTTCTCTCAAATAACTTTGAAACAGAATATGAAATGAAAAATCCAACAATTAAGAGGTTGAAGATATATCCGATCAAATGTTCTAGGACAGGGATGTATGCGAAAATATCTTTGCTATATTCTATTTCATTTGGAAAGTTGAAAAAGGGGATCATTCCTTTATATGCAATGAAATAAATGTTTCTTAAACTGTCACTTTGCATTAATGTTTCAAAATCTGACTCAGGAAAATAGGGATAATACTTGAAAAAACGTACCGTGGAAGTGTGGTTCTGAAAATTGATTCCAGAAGCTGAAAAACTTGGATTCCTGAAACTAATCACGTACTACTTTATGATTCTCAATATTCGTTTAAACTCCTTCGCATCAGCCGATTCCAACAATTCATAAACCACCATTTCAACACTCGTTCCGAGTATTCCAAGTGCCTTCATTTTCTCTAGTCCAAGCTCTTTATTCACCAACGTGCGGGAAGATACGGCATCTTCAACGACTTGTACATCATAGTTTAATTCTTTTAGATCGGCAGCCGTTTGGTAGACGCATATATGCGTTTCAATGCCGGCGATGAGGACTTTCTGTCTTTTCATTGCCCGTAGTTCGTCCATAAACGCCTCAGTTTTACATGCGCTAAACGTCATTTTAGGTATCGGCGCGAGTCCTTCCAATTGTTCAGCAACTTCTTCGACAGTCGGTCCCAATCCTTCTGGATACTGTTCGAGCCAAATAATCGGCACATTCAAAATCCGCAAGCAGCTGATCAGCTTCCTCAAATTTTCAATTAAATCCTCACTGTCATGTACAATTCTAGCCAGTTTCCCTTGAACGTCTACGAGTACAAATACCATATTCTCTTTTTTGAACATCTGATTTTTCAGCCCCCTTTGCTAACGCAAGTGTAATTATTTGATTGTTCTATAATTAATCATACCATGTTTCATCTATACAATCTGTAGCCTAAGAAATAGGTTTAGGGACAATCAAACCCTTCCACCGGCTTATCAAACAGCATGAAAATGTCCTTGAAATACGTCTCGTCAACCAACTTGTCCAACACGCCTTTGTAGTACCCTGGTAAATTACGAACGACCTTCTTCTTTGTTGCCATAACCGTGATCATCAATGCACGATACGCAAGGTCCTCGAATACATGACGGTCATCTTTATAAATTTCGAACTTCAACATGCGTCCTGATATGGCCCTATGAATTCCGAAGAATTCACGGGCTAATTTTGTGTCTCCAATTGTTGTCGCAAGCAAGTCTTTCATTCGACTGAATAGACTTGTGGATAACTTTAGCGATTCCACAGGAGACGTGTAGTTAAGATCTTTATGTTTTAATAGAGATTTAGAAAGAGGAGCTTCGTCTGCTGGAAGTTGCTCGTTTGCCTCGTCCTTATGCAGTTTGTCGTCGTGGTCACGGTCGTTCATTTTCCCCTGGTCATCGAAAGGCAAAATGATATAAATGTTAGCGCCGAGCCCGCTCATGACCGGTCGGATGTAATGGACTTTCTCAATGATGCCTAAGTTGACTAGTTTGCGGATTGCACGTCTTACGGTTACGTTGGATTTCCCGATCGCCTCTTCGATTGTTCCGTGTTTCAAGTGAGCAGCCCCATACTTTACAGAGTAACGACGGATAACGTCGAGCACTTGGCGATCCGATTTCGTCAATTCGTCCCAGTTGGTCATCAAATGCTGTTCAGTTGCAGCGTCCATTTCCTCGATTGTGTTGAATCGTGCGTATTCTTTCAAGTAGTGTGTCATGTACAATTCCCCCTTTTGCCCTCTATATAGAGGGGAGGGGTCAAAAAGGATACTACTCATAGCGGAAAATTTAAAACAGTCCTAAATACCTATCACCTTATGCCTTTCTTCTAGCGTACACGAGTAAACCTACTAGAAGGACTGTTTGTCCAAGAAAAGCGATGGCATCCCAAAGCGCAGATGACGTCGTAGGCGAGAGTATATTAAGAAAAACATGTGAATACGCATAATAAGCCTGTGGTAGAAAGTAAAAGATCATAAGACTTAGCGTTAGTAAAATACCAACGATGTAAAAAACGCTAAACATACGAACAACTCTTTGCTCACCATCAAACGTTTCAACCTCACTGGAATCATTTCTTAAAAACGGTAGCCATTTACTTAAATACTGCTTCCCGCTTTCCATTAAGTTATAGGCTCCGGTGCTATTTTCAACGAAATAATAAATATCTGTTTTCATGTAAAAACAGCATTGATATAAGGTTTTTATGAAAATATCAAAAACGACGATTCCTAAAATACCTATTAAAATGGCATTCGCTTCAGGAAATAGAAGTTGTATCGTAAGTGCAATTACTACAACTGCTTGTTCAAAAGACATTCCGGCAAAATAGAGAATATTTCTTTGCCGCGGCGCAAGTTTCCATGCTGCCGTTAAGTCTGTTTCAAAAACGACGAAAATTAGTCTGTTCCCAATACCTAATTTAGTCGGTAAGTTGTAAGATCTAATCGCTAAAATATGCCCGAACTCATGAATGATGATGAGTACGAGAGAAATTAGCATGTAGGTAATAATATTGAGCATCATCGAATCGAATAAAAATATATCTTTGTAATGAGGGAATAATCCAGGGTTCAACACGAAAATAGATATATTTATTAATAATAAGACGAGAAAAATCTTATTCGTAATCCCATTGAAAAAGAAACGTCCGACAGAAGAGGGGATCCACGTAAATCCACCTGAAGCCTGAATCTCCTTTTTTTGAGGCGTTTTTTCTCCATCTACCTCTTGAACAAGACCTAATTCGATAAGTTGTCCGCCGAATTCAATCATATCTACGTCTTCATCCGGATATTTTTCCTGCAGCTCTCGTTCAATTTCGCCTAATGGCTGACCTTTATTTATCCTTTCGATCGCATCAATACAAATCTCTGGCATTTCAAAAAAATCACCAGAAACAGGTTCTTCAACGATATAATTCTTCTTATCTTTTTGTATCGATAAAGGATAAAGAGTGAATTGTGATCGTAACGTTACTTTCAAATCCCACCACCGCCCTTTAGAAATTAAAAATAGGATGCTATCACGATAGCATCCCATTTGTAGGGTTTCTTAACCTTTTGGAACAAAGAAACACCACCAACATGTTACTTTAACTTTCTTAAGTTTACGGATTTTCAAGTTTGAGTCCCTCCTTCGGTGAATAATCCTTACTATATTGTATAGAGATTGTTATCCAATCCGAATACACTTGTTTAAAAACCTCCACCAATTCAGGATCGAACTGGGAACCTTTCCCTTCTACTATTCGGTTATAAGCTTCTTCAAAAGGAAGCGCGGGTCGATAAGATCTTGTGGAAGTCATCGCGTCGAATGCATCTGCAATAGCTGTAATTCTAGCAACAAGGGGTGTTTCTTCTCCGACAAGTCCTTCTGGATACCCTTTGCCATCCCATCTTTCATGGTGATGATAAACGACGGCAAGATTATCACCGATTCCTTCTACATCTTCAATTGCTTTAGCTCCTACGACAGGATGGGTTTTAATAACCTCATATTCTTCCTCCGTTAGTTTACCATGTTTAGCCAAAATAGAGTCTGGAATATTCACTTTCCCGATGTCATGCAATAAACATGCATAATAAAATGAATTTAATTCGGATTCTTTTACCTTTCCTGTTGCTTTTGCAAGACTCATCGCATATGCCGCCACACGCTCACTATGCCCACGCGTATAATAGTCTTTTAACTCTAATGTAGCAATAACGCCTTTCACCATTCCTACTAATTGCTCGTCATAGGAAGTTTTTAATACTCTCACGTAATTTAAGATTCGGTGTAGAAGAATGTAAGCAATGCCGGCTAAAATGGTAAGACTAATAACTGGGAAAAATATAACGGGGTCTTGTATAAATATGCCTACCACTATATATTTTAGGATTAATCCCCATGTAACTAAATGGAAAAATCGTTTATTAATAAAAATTGGCGAAAACAATATAATAACTACCTCTACAAGGTTACCACTAGAATAAGACTCTGCACTTCCAAAGTAATAATAAATATCAGTGACAAGATTAGTAACTAAATAAGTAATGACGATAATATATTTTACTTTTTCAGGATTTCCCTTTTTAAAGAAATAGATGGTTACAGGGATAAGACAGATGATAATCAAATGTTTAATAAAACTTAAAAAATACCATATTGTATCTGGTAAAGCTTCCGCTATCCATGGGAATAAAGGAAATATCTTGTAATAAAAAATATCATATAAAAAAAACACAATATAAAATAACCACATAAATAAAACAGTTGCTCTTTTTTCTTCTCGTAATAAAGATGTATTTTTCATTTTTCTACCACACTAGTTACAAATAGTCTCTCTATATGTACCTCCGCGATTGGAGAACGTAGTTGCGAACATTTCATAGATTACTAGCTTCCTTCGTTATAAATTTTGCTCTATCCATTCTTTTATCGGTAATTAATAATAAATGTGAAGCATTTTGCACCTTTTCAGGATAGACGGAATAGCCGATACATACTATTGTATCGCGTTTCACAGTTTCTGCAAACTTCAATACGTCTCCTCATCCAACATTTCCAGTAATCCATTGAAATCTCAAACTTCAACGATAGGTTATTTCTATTACCGTTTCCTTCTATTATACTAGTAATAGGGTTACTAGCTCGCGGCATAGGGGGAGATACATCATGATGAAAAAGATAGTAGCAAGTATCATTGTTTTTTCTTTAATTCTTTTCTCTTTTAGTAATATTACAATGGCACAATCGAAATATTATATTAGTACGCCGAAACAGGAGTATACATATGAAAAAATGGCGAGGGATATCCAAAGTTTAGCGAAGGATTATCCAGAGTTAGTGGAATATAAATCTCTTGGCAAGACTGCATATGGCAGAGATATTTGGGCAATGAAAGTTGGAAAGGGCGATTCTACACTTTTAGTGACGAGCTCTCAACACGGTAGGGAATGGATCACTACAATTTTAACAATGCAAATGGCCTACAAATACGCTGCATCTTATGAAAGCAATCAAACAATACAAGGATACAATGTGAAGGATATTCTTGATCATACGACGATTTGGTTTATTCCGATGGTGAATCCAGACGGTGTTACGTTGCAGCAAAAAGGGTTAAGCGCTTTTCCGAAAGAAAATCATGCCCAATTGATTAAAATGAATAATGGCAGTAAGGATTTTAAGCGCTGGAAAGCAAATGCCCAAGGAATTGATCCGAATAGGAATTATGATGTAGATTGGAGTAAGATACAAAACAGTCCCAAAAATCCAAGCTGGAGAAATCATAAAGGCTCAAAACCTGGCCAAATCGCTGAAGTAAAAGCTGTTATGAAAATAGTGGATGAGATAAACCCAGAGATGCTATTGGACTACCATTCTTCAGGTGAAGTATTATTTTGGGATTATAAGATAGAGTACAAAACTAAACAGCGCGATCGAGTCATCGCAAATAAAATTGCTAGCATGACGGGATACAAATTGATGTTCGCGCAAAATAGAGCAACCGGCTCCTCAACGGATTGGTTTATCCATAAGTTTGGGAAGCCTGCATTGACACCGGAGCTTGGTAGGTTTGCAGGAGAGACGAACGTTCCATTAAGTGCGTTTGATCGAATATGGCAGCAAAATGAAGCTGTACCTATGTACGCCGCAACGGAAAGTTATCAACTTTGGTTAGATAAGCAAAAGCTTGTTTATTTGAGTGATGTACGAGTTGATTTATTAAAAAAGACACCTTTATACTCCAAACCTCTAAAATCGGCGAACCAAACATTGAATCCACAACGAGTTTCTGTCGTTGGAGAAAAAGCTGACTGGTACTTAATTAGAACTGCTGCAGGTAATATGTGGATTAAGAAAGAGAATACGAAGGAATATGAGGTACAAGGATTTGTTGATTATAAAGAGGGGGAATACTGGTCTGAGCCTATTTTGTGGGCTGTAAATAGAGGGTTAATTTTCGGCAACGTTGTTAATAACCGTAGATATTTGAAGCCTATGGATAATTTAACAGAAACACAATTTTTGGCAATATTATTCCGCTATGCAAAATCGGATGAACTAACAACTACTACACCACAATCAACTCATTGGGCTTCTGTACCTTATCAATTAGCGACTAAATACGAC
The DNA here is from genome assembly GCF_050859005.1 of Sporosarcina sp. UB5. Lineage (GTDB taxonomy): Bacteria > Bacillota > Bacilli > Bacillales_A > Planococcaceae > Sporosarcina. The sequence goes on along the minus strand of NZ_CP125984.1, from coordinate 181,754 downwards.
CTACGTGTTGAAGGAAGTATAGACAATATGGCAAAGGCGAATCAACCAATTACGAGGGGCAAAATGGCACAACTATTAGCTTCTTTACATTTTGGTGATCCGACGATTAGCTTAGAAGACTCTGTGCAATTTATGTATGACGCAAATATCTCGAATGGATATGATGTGTCTAATAAAACATTTGAAAACTTCGGCGTGAATAATATGTTGAAACGCGGTCATATTTCAACCTTCTTCATGAAGTATGATGAGTTTTTGCAAAATGAAGCTCTTCGTGACATATCAACTGACAGTGAAGATTCAAATAATGAATAACTAGCAACAAAAAAACCATTTTGCGCTTACTGCAAAGTGGTTTTTTAGTTCAAAATATCAAAATATACTCCTTCACGTCTTCTTCTGTTTTAATTTCATTTATACCACTGCTATCAATCGAAATAAAAAACGAGCTTATTTTCCCATCTTTTAATACGTTGTCTCTAAGGGAAAATCGTAGTGAAATATTTTTTATTCCTTTCGATTGACATTTTTTAATAAACGAAAATACTTCTGATACTAGATGATCTTCGTTTTTCTCTGTCCACTCATCCTTGAAATGGATGAACAAACCTACACCCGTATCGATTTCCGTATAGCTCGGGATTTCTTTTCCAATATTTAATACATTTCCCATCCCATAAAGGGGATGTACGCCATACTCATCAATAGTAAGAGTTGTAAACGACTCTTCTAACACAGGATCCAAAGCATCTTTCGCTTCTTTCACCCAAAGCGCCTCAGCGTAATATTCAAAATAGATACTATCACCGTACTTCTCTGCATTAAACTCGATGCTTTTATTGTTATCCGTGACAAACGTAGCCCCGTATGCTCCATAATTATAGTAGGTCTCTTTTATGCTGACGTTGATTTCGTACTTTTCTTCCACGTATTTTTTTAATTCTTCTGCTGTTGCCTCTTTTTTCCAAGGCAACCCACGAATACTTATAGCAATATAACAGATACAGATTATCAACGAGATTAAAATAGCAGTTAATACGAATCTCTTCATCGTATCCCCCCTAGTATTTAGTACCAGGCAAATTCATTCCGTTCACACTCTTTCAACCTCAGATTTATCAAATTATAGACAAAGATCTCCATCTTTGCCGAGACCTCTATAGCAATGATCTCGTTCTTCAGCATCGACAATGTACCAAAATCCGTTTTCTTTTTTCATCGTTAGCCTTATATCCCTTCCAGCAACCGAATCATCATAGAAACCATAACTCATAATATAACCATGCGCATTATGTTCATCTAACATTTCAATTCGAGAATTCACCTCCCAAATATCTCGACCTAACCAATTACTAATTTCTACATCAGCCATAAATGCTACGAGTAGATTTCCCGGAGATTGCCAAGTTTCATTAGGGGGTGAAAGCGATTTATCAAATTCATCATTAAATTTTCTCCAACTTGTAATCTCTTGCTTCCAACCGATTTCTTCATAAAGGGAAGTGTCCACTACATACTTCCAAAGTTGTACATCAGGTGTACTCCATAGTTGTGGAGCATCCGCTTTAGAAATTTTGATATACTCCTCTTCTTCAGTTTCTTCAAGTTGCTGAACTGTCTTGACGGTAACTTCCGGAGTGTCGATATCTGGTTTTATTCCTTCATCCGGTATTGTTTCTGCTGAACAAGCTGCCAAGAAAAGAATGATCACTATAATACTTAACTTTTTCAATTCAACCATCTCCTTTCGATTTATTATATTCGATATTAAAAAATTCGCCTTTACCAAGCTGAGTGGTTACTCTCTGTAACACTAAGAGAGGACCATCCCTTCATTTTAAGACAGGGAGGTCCTCTATTATTACCTGAATTTTTGTCTCCTCATCCATTGTGTAGCAACCCACTTTTCACCAGCGATAACCGGTGCTCCTCCGTGTAAAGTTAAATCATTTAAGGTCTGATCGTTATAGAAGTACTCGAAATAAACTGCCATGCCTTTTTGAGGCGATACTGAAAAATTTAGTTCAGGGAAATACGTTTCTCCACCTTCTTCTACATCATTTAAATACATAACGAGAGTACTAATTCTATTGTTTGCTACGTTACTTGTTGATGAAAAGAAATCATGATGAGCTTTATACTGTTGGCCAGGAGTATATCGAAGGATTTGAAGTCCTTCTCCGTGTTCAATCGGTATATTCATAATAGTTGAGACTCTTTTTTCGACTCTAGCAACGATTTCGTTTTCGCTTTCTTCAATAAACGTACTACTACTTGTCCTCAGATCATTTACTTCGCGTGTCGTTCCAATTTTCGAACGTTTCATTTTGTCTTTAGTCAATCTGATCAGTTCATCGCACTCTTCGCTACTTAGAACATTTCCTAAAACAACTATTAATGGTTCCTCTAATCGAGTGACTATGTCAATCTCTCTATCTGTAATAATTTTATGTCCTTCGTGATTAAATATTGTTAGTTCTTTATTCTCCGTTATCATCTTCAAACACCTCTTAAACTATTTTGATCTCAAAACAATACGTTTTTTGGGAATGAATTTACGTGTATTAACGGTCTTCATATGCTGTAGGGGATACTCTTATACACTTCCTTTTGGATATAATTCCAATTAATTCTACCATATTATTTTATATGTCTCAATTGTGGGAACTTTAATAAAGTTTTTTGGATATAACAAATGGGAAAACCTAGTTATCATTTTGGAGTGTTAAAATTATCCTGTTGTATTTGAAATAGGATTTCTTCTTTTCAGTTGTGCTAAACTTGAAAGTTCGAAACGCAATGAAGAAGGTGAAATTCATATGGGAAGAATGGAATATAAGCAGGAACAGAAGCGATTGAATATAAGGATGAAATGGTCTAACTTAAAAAAACCTATACGAATACTATTATTCGTAATACTACTTGTAATCATTTGTGGATTGGTCATAGTGAATCAATTAATTTCATCAAGTGATGTGAGTAAACTAGAAGAACCTGAACCGAGACCGACGTTTATTTACGATCAAAACGGAGAGGTCGTCAGTAAAGTATCGAATTCCAACATTGAAGGAGTTCGTCTGGACCAAATACCAAAAGAGCTAATTGAAGCAGTCATCTCTGTTGAGGATCAACAGTTTTACAAACATAATGGAGTTAATTATTTTGGGATTGCTCGCGCATTTACCCAAAACCTCATACAAGGTGAAGTTGTTGCTGGCGGAAGTACAATCACTCAACAGCTTACAAAAAATATGTTTTTAACACAGGACCGTACGTACTCTCGTAAATTCAAAGAATTGCTTATCGCGAAGAAGATTGAAAGAACGTATTCAAAAGATGACATTATGGAACGCTACCTCAATCAAATCTATTTTGGCGAAGGGGCATGGGGTGTTCAACGAGCTGCGGAAATCTATTTTGGAAAAGATGTAAGCGAATTAACGTTAAGTGAATCTGCTACATTAGCGGGATTGATTAAAGCACCTACTCATTTATCTCCTTATAAAAACTTGGAAAAGTCGGTAAAACGACGCAATATCGTTTTATCATTAATGAAAAGTGAAGAGTATATTAGTCAAGCGGAGTTCGATAAAGCGATTCAAGAAGAAATTGTGTTAGCCGATTCAACAATGCCGAATTATAAAGGGAAATATCCATATTATATTGACCATATCATTGACGAAGCTGTCAACAAGTACGGGTTAACGAAAAATGAAGTGCTTTCTGGAGGATTACATATTTATACGGAGTTAAATCCTATCATCCAAGATGCCCTTGAAGAGGTCTATCTGGATGATCGTTATTTTCCAGAGAGTAAGCCCGATCAACTCATTCAAAGCGGTTCAGTTTTCTTGAATCCTAAAACAGGTGGAATTAGTGCATTGGTTGGGGGCAGAGGAGACTATACGTATGGACGCTTTAATAATGCGACCGAGCTCGTTAGACAACCGGGATCGACTTTGAAACCACTTGTGTACACTGCAGCGCTCGAGCAAGGCTATCAAATTTCGGATTTGCTCGTTGACGAACCAATCAACATTAATGGATATGCTCCGAAAAATTTCGATCATAAATTTAGGGGGCAAGTGACAATGTACGATGCAGTCACTCAATCGTATAATATCCCTCCCGTCTGGCTCTTGCATAACATTGGAATTGAAAATGGAGTGCGCACCGTGGAGCGGTTCGGAATCCCATTGGAAGAACAAGACCATAATCTTGGCCTTGCATTAGGGGGCTTGCACCAAGGTACTTCGCCCCTGCGAATGGCGCAAGCTTTTTCTGCATTTGCAAACAATGGAGTCATGATGGAAGCGCACGCTATTGTAGAAATAAAAGATTCAGAAGGCGAAGTCATTGGAAAATGGCGTGAACAGTTTGTAGAAGTAACAGATGCGGAAGTTGCCCAGCAAATAACCTATATGCTGCAAGGTGCGGTCGAAGTTGGAACGGCCAAGAAAGCTCAAATTTCAGGGATGGAAGTAGCCGGTAAAACAGGCACAACCCAGCTGCCGTTCACGGGTGTGGATGGATCAAAGGATCATTGGTTCGTCGGGTATACACCAGACATCGTAGGTGCAGTTTGGTTAGGCTATGATAAAACGGATTCCGAACATTACTTAACATCGACGAGTAGTTTCACAGCGCCACCAATTTTCGGTCAAGTCCTATCAAGATCAATGAGTGAACTACCTACGAAGACATTTGATTTACCATTAATCGCGAAGAAGAAAAAAGAGCTAGAAGAGCAGAAAGAGATCTTGAAGAAGAAAGAACAGAAACAAGAAAAAGAGAAAAGGAAACAGGAGAAAAAAGAAGAGAAAGAACGGAAAAAAAGAGAGAAGAAAGACGAGAAAGAAAAGAAGAAACGAGAAAAAGAGAAAGAAAAAGAAAAATAGAGAATCTCTTTTCATAACTGTATTCCTCCCTCATACCCGAAAGTGTTATACTAGTTATTAGATAGTTATTAATTTTCAATAATAGCGTTATGCCGCGATCGGGCAATTTTCTTGAAGAAAGGAATTTTAATTTGAAAAAAATTGATGATTTAAAAGCTGGAGTTGCTGTAATTATATTGAACGAAGAGAATGAAGTTTTATTGCAAAAAAGAGCTGATGTAGGTTTGTGGGGAATTCCATCAGGACATGTGGAAATTGGTGAAACAGTGTCTGAAGCTGTCATGAGAGAAGTAAAAGAAGAGACTAATTTAGATATAAAAATTAAAAAGCTGATTGGTGTTTATTCCGATCCTGATTCACAAGTTTTCAATTATCCAAATGGCAAGGTAGTGCATTTTATAACGACTTGTTTTCTTGCTGAAATTACAGGCGGGGAACTTATATGTAATTCAGATGAATCGCTTGAAATTAATTTTTTTGGTCAGGACAACTTACCAAAAGATTTGTTAACAATGCACCCTCAATGGTTAGAGGATGCTCTATCAAACAAGGAAGCGGCATTTATTCGCTGACTACTATTCTAAAAAAGGAGCCCAATTCTGTAGCAAGAATTGGGCTCCTTTTTTATATTCATTCAAATATAAAAGTTATGGAGAGATGTTAGCATAGTGATCTAATTTCGTGAACTTGTCCCAACTAAAGAAAAATATTTTTAAAAAGGTACTTCTCAATTCTAAAAAGATTGTGCTAAAATGAAAAACATCAGTCTGCTCTAACACAGAGAAGTGATTGTGTATGTGTGTTATAAATCAGGAGATTTCGGAGGGTAGACGAATGAAAAATGTAGTTTCTAAATGGAATCAAGTGAGTCTAGTAAAAAGGATTGTTATAGGGATTATTGTCGGAATAATCTTAGCTTTAACCGTTCCCAATGCGGCAAGTGGGGTCACCATTCTAGGTTCTTTATTTGTCGGCGCATTAAAAGCAGTTGCACCGGTATTAGTATTTTTCTTAGTCATGCACGCGATTGCTGCACATAAGAGTGGCACGAAAACGAACATGAAATCCATTATTGGCCTGTATGCAATCAGTACATTACTAGCTGGGGTTGTCGCTGTAATTGCAAGCTTTATGTTCCCAATCACTCTTACACTGGTAACAGGAGTAGAAGACCTGTCTCCTCCAGAAGGTATTGTTGAAGTTCTTCAAACATTGCTATTTAACTTAGTTGCGAACCCAATTGATGCATTAATCAGTGCCAACTATTTAGGTATATTAATGTGGGCTGTCGTTTTGGGACTTGCATTAAAAAATGCAAAACAAAGTACGAAAGATTTGTTAGGAAGTTTTTCGGATGCGATTACGAAAGTAGTACAATGGGTCATTAACTTAGCGCCGTTTGGTATTATGGGTCTTGTTTTTAGCTCGATTGTAACGACTGGTTTTTCTTCTTTACAAGTTTATGGTAAATTACTATTAATTTTAGTAGGGTGCATGTTGTTAATCGCCCTTGTCGTGAATCCGTTAATTGTCTATGCATATACGCGTAAAAATCCATATCCACTCGTATTCATGGTGTTAAGAGAAAGTGGGCTAACAGCATTCTTTACACGTAGTTCAGCTGCAAATATTCCAGTGAATATGAAAATAGCTGAGAAACTTGGTTTAGATGAGAATACGTATGGTGTGTCAATTCCATTAGGTGCTACGATTAATATGGCTGGTGCAGCCGTTACAATTGCTGTACTAACTCTTGCAACAACCCATACGCTTGGGATTGAAGTTGACATTCTGACTGCGATTCTGCTTTCTGTTGTAGCAGCTCTTTCTGCATCAGGTGCATCAGGCGTTGCAGGCGGATCACTTTTACTTATTCCGCTCGCATGTAGTTTATTTGGAGTTCCAAATGATATTGCAATGCAAGTAGTTGGTGTTGGCTTTATCATCGGTGTTGTTCAAGACTCTTGTGAAACTGCGTTGAACTCATCTTCTGACGTCTTGTTCACAGCTACGGCTGAATATGCTCAAGAACGTAAAGAAGGTAAAGAGATTTCTATGCCAACTTGGAAATCTTAATAAATGTAAGATAAGAAGCTAAAAGCCACGATTACTGAAGATGATTCAGTAATTGTGGCTTTTTCTTTGTGTAAGGAAAGTTTGTCATATAAGAAATTTCACTCCATCCGAAATGTGAATGAACGGTCTTCCGCAACCCCTCCATTGTTATACGTCCGTTCTACGAAGGTAATGTTATTCTCCTGATCGATGAGCAGGACTGTCGAGGAGCGGGTGCCGTACCCTTCCGATTTAATGAAAAGTGATGATAGCACCCGTTCCCATTGCTCACCGACTCCCGAATTAGGAAGCTGCTCGTCCGGGAACGGTTCGGCATCCTGTAGGACATCGAACAATTCGTCTGGCTGGATGATGCGGTTTTGTTCAACGAGCTTCCGGACACCCATTTTGCCTTGAACTACCTTCGGCCACGCCGTGTCTAGAAGATGGTTGGACAGCCCGTGTGTACCAGGCGAAATCTTCTTTACTTCATTTTCGATATTCGAGTAATAGAACAACTCATCCGCCGTACCGGCAATTATATTGAATCCCGCATAGTCCATTCGTTTCTGTTGCACCGTTTTCATAAATTCAGCGGCTGATACATCGGAATCGAGAAAATCTGTCACGATTTCACCTCGCGACCGGACGTCCTTCTTCTGTTCAGAAGCATCCCTGTAATTGGTCAGTGCAGCAAAACGACCGTTTTTCGTAATGCCGAGCCATGTCCCGTGTTGAGATAAATCCCTGCCTGCCAACAGATGCGGTTTGTCCTCCCAAAAATGTGCCGGAGCAGTCGGGCGCTCATAAAACTCATCCCGGTTCGCTGCCACGATCAATCGGTAGATCGGATGGTCTTGGATATGAAAATTAATCAAACACATGACAACATCACTTCTCCTTTCCCAAATCACTAGGTCATTCATATTAGAGATTGAAAGTGTTATACTCATTATAAGACATTTAGTAATTTTCAATAATAATATTGTGATGCAAACGGGCCGGATTGTCGAAAAAGCGTTGAGGATATCTGTAATTGCAAAAAATATGGGAGAGAATTATGGACAGAATATTACATGGGTTAGCCAATTTGATAAACAATAAAGATCAAATAGTAATCATTGGAATTTCAGGTCATGGTGCTTCTGGAAAAACAACATTTGCAAATAAACTTGTAAACATATTGGGACAAAAAGACATTAATTTTATTAATACTGATCCATATATTATTGGCTCAAATCTGAGGAAGTACACTGTATTAGATTACGAATATAACAACGAAAAACATCAATTTAATATGACAGCATGCCATCCTGCAGCTCATAATTTGTCTGCTTTAGAGAGAGACATCAATATGATTAGGGGTGGTTTAGATATATATACTATTGGCACTCATTATAGGGAGAGCACACTAATTTCTTCCCGGAATAAGGTGACAATTGTAGAGGGTATGAGTGTTGCTTTTATGAATCCGGAGTTGCTTGATTTATCGGTTTATTTATACACCGATGGAGAAACCGAGTTAAATAGAAGAGGAATTCGAGATGTCTCCGAAAGAGGAGTAGACCTTCATTATTTAAACCAATCTCATGAAGAACGTAGAATTCAATATGATTTATTCATGCATCCTTATCATAAGAATTTTGATGTTGTTTTAAAAAATTCTAATGAAGAGTTTCTTCTAGAAAAAGATGACCTAAAAATACTGACATAGTTTATAGAATATGTTTTGCAATGGAGTCTGATGGTTAAGAGGTAGGAGGGGGCAATATTGAATACGAGTATTTATATGATAAGACACGCAGAATCACCATTTGTATTTGGGCAGGAACGAACGAGAAAACTATCTCCACAAGGTGAAGAAGAGGCAAGAAAAGTAACGGCTCTACTAAATAATAAGGAAATTGATTTGATTGTTTCAAGCCCGTATACAAGAGCGATCCAAACCATTGAAGGGATTTCCAATGCCAAAAACATTGAGGTAAAAGTGTTTGAAGAATTAAGGGAAAGACAGTTAAAGGGTGCTTATAAATTACCAGAAGAAGAAATACAACAGGCAATAAAAAAGTCCTTTGAGGATAGTGATTATAAATTATCAGGAGGAGAATCAGTAAAAGACGTCCAAAAACGAGCTTTACCTGTCATCAAAGATCTTTTAGTTAAATATGCAGGTAAGACGATTGTCATTGGTACTCATGGAAACGTTATGACCGTTATTATGAATTATTTTAATAACGAATTTGGATATGCTTTTTGGCTAAAAACTTCTAAACCTGATATTTATAAATTGATATTTTCAGGAGAAACCCTTCATTCAGTACAAAGAGTGTGGGAATAACTGAGAGAGATTATCTTGAGTAAGAACCAAGGAGGAACCATATCTATGGGAAAACTTGATTATGTTCAGTTAAAACATTTTTCAAATGACTATTTAGAGGCATTAGAAACTTTTGAGCTTCCTAGTGAACAAGAGCAGTTTACTTCATTACCAAGCGAGGTTTTAAATGTAACAGAAGGTGAACATCGGATTGTTATATTAGATGAGAATGAGCCTGTAGGTTTCTTTTTATTACATTTAAATGAACGTATAAAGGAGTATTCAGATAATCATAATGCTTTGTTGTTAACTGCCTTATCTGTCAACCATAAGAAGCAGGGAAAAGGCTATGCTAAACGGGGTATGCTCTTACTGAGTAATTTTGTTAAAACTGAATTTCCCAACTGTGACGAAATTGTATTAGCTGTTAATCATAAAAATCTCCCTGCTCAGCAACTGTACTTAATGGTAGGTTTTAAAGACACGGGCAGAAGAAAAATTGGCCGTATTGGTGAACAGTTTATTATGAGCTTATCGTTGTGAAACTATATTAACTATTTGGCGACACTGTAGAGTAAACGGTTACGCCCATGTCATCCAAAACGGTTATATTGTAGGAGTTATCATATGAAATATTACACAAAAGAACGGTATGAAGAAATGCAGGTACGCGGATTTTTAGTATTTCCTCCTTCTAAAGAGGAATGGGTTGAAATAGTAAAGTCATATTACGACATGGGAATTGACTATATAGAAAACATTAAATCGGAATTGGAATATCGAAAAAAAGATTTATTGAAGTACCTTCCAGAATCAGTTCACAGTTCTATCCATGAAAAAACTTTAATGACCGAGTATCCTTCTGATGAAATCCTAAACATACTAAATCGATGTTGTGAAGATTACGATACCAAATCACAACGTATTTTGAACGAATCAAGAAAAAGCTATGAATCCATAAAAAATAAGCTCCCAAAAAGTATTATTCACTTATTTGAGAACTCATTACATGACGCTCGTGTAATTTCTTTTGAATACGAATCAGAAAAGCAGGAATGTATTTTGGCATTAAAACATCACCAAGACGGTAAATATGTAAAAGTAGGATTAATATTCACGGGTGTAAAAGACTTGAAATTGGAAGGAAACATTAAAGAAGAGTCGTTATGGCTTTATGAAGAAATTTACTTAGGGGACAGTGAGCATTTTGAATTGCATGTACTATTGGATTATCCATTAACAGAGCTCTGCATTAAGGCTCAGGATTTGAAGTTTACAGTATTGACGTAAGATGAATTTATGGACAGTAGCACTGGTAAGAAGCACAACCACCCCCCCGCTCTGACTAAGTGTAGGTGGTTACTTTATTTTAAAACTTACTTGGTGAATATACTAATCTTCTTTTTATATTTTGAGTTTATCGCGATGATTGTTAAATACTTTAAAGAAGAATGTCATTTCCCGCATCGTTATATTATTTATATCGGGATTACTGCAATGGTACGATTATTCATTGTTGATCACGGTCATCCCATCCATACATTAATCTATACTTTTGTCATTCTGCTTTTAATTATCGGGTATTTTATTATCAATAAGACGCCGCGTGATCGTCCAGATAGTAAGTTGTATTTTAAAGAGCGATAATGTCTATTGTTGAAATCAAGATTGTTCGCCAAGGTAGAGGATAAAAATGAAACAGCCCGAGGTCGATGCGTGATAATCCGCAAAGATTCTCAGGCTGTTTGTATGGAATAGATCCCTGTTGATAGTTATCTCATTTGGGCCTTAGGCGCTTTACCTTTTTCTTTACATTAATTATCGAGTGATCCGATGCGGAACATTTGATAAGTAATATACTTTTTTCGTCCAACATCTTTTCCAATAATGGGTATACACCATGTATGTCAGGAAAGGAGTGTACTTCACCCTTCAGACCTGTTTTTACTGCTTGTTTTGCCATCTCGGTAGCCATTGAGCCAACTGTAATTAATACGTCAACGCCATTTTTAGCAATCATTTCTCCTGTTTCTTTGTGTATATCCAAACTGAGTTCACCTAATGCATTAATCTCACCAATTAGGGCGATTTTTTTCCTTCCACGAGCGATCCCATTCAACACTCGAAATGCAGCCTTTAGGGAAATTGGATTTGAATTCCACGTATCATCCACGATAATGCATCCTCCCAAACCCTTGCTACATTCAAGATGGGCGGGCAAGTTTCGAAATGACAGTATACGTTTTGTGGATTTTTCAATACTAATTCCCATTTCATATGCTGCCGCAAAGGCAGCTAGTACATTTGAAATTTGATGCACCCCATATCCAGGTACGAAAACTGAATACGTTTTACTTCGAAACGTAAGTGCAAACTTCATGCCATTATAGCCGTATTGGATCTTCGATGCTTTGAAATTTGCATGATGAGTAATTCCAAAAGTGAGTACCTTCCCTTGGAAACCATCTAACTTAATTTTTCTCGTATTCGCATCATCTGCATTAATGATAAGTGTCCCTTTCTGGCTTAACGCTTGAACCATTTCCGCCTTCGCTTGAAAATAAGCTTCGGGTGTCTTACATCCATCAAGATGTGTAACGCCTATGTTTGTAATAATTCCGATTGTCGGCTTAAAGTAGCGAGAAGCGGAAAGAACATCACCAGGTGCACCTACAGCTGTTTCAAACACAGCAGCATCTGTGTTTGATTCAATGGAAAGTAAATAGGTGAGATGGTGCGTCCTTGAGTTTGCAGAGGTTTTCGTGCCTGTGACGTTACGATCAAAACTAAGTATATGTTTAATCATGTCCTTTGTTGTGGTTTTTCCACTTGTGCCAGTCACAGCAACAACAGGAATAGAAAATTGATTTCGATAAGAACTAACGAACCTCCAAAATGATCGCTCTATATCTTGAACTTTGATAACAGTGCACTTTTCAATAGCTTTTAATTTGTCGTACACTGTATCTGTTACGATTACGCAAGGAGTTGAATTGGAAATAACGTCCCAATTAATATGGCTTTTCTCTCGCAAGAAAAGCAGCTTACCTTGTCCCAATTTCCGTTGGTGATAAGTAATATCGTTAACTAAGAATTCATCAGAACCTTGAATAAGTTGTCCGTTTATTCTATTGCGAATCTCTTTCACTGACATTGTTCTCATATGAAAGCTACCTCCAACTGCTTGATAGTTTATCGTACGCTATATGTAGTTCCATAACTTGTACATAAGACCCTGTTTCCACGTTTATTTTTCAAGTAGCCATGTCAACGCCGTGAGGTATAGTAGAAATTGGAGAAAAGTGGACAAGTGGTTTGAATAGACGTGGTTCGAATTCTTTTTTAATATTAATCATGGAGATCTAATTGTAATAAATTTAGATACTCGTTCACACTATGTTCTTTCGGAGGTTTACTATGAGAAAAAGAAATATTTGGTTGGACTGTGATCCAGGAATAGATGATGCAGTAGCTATCGCCTTGGCAGCTGCAAGTCAGGATAAACTGAAAATCCATGGAATTTCAACCGTAGCCGGAAATCAAACGAGCGAACGAGTGACGGATAACGCTCTTAAATTAACGATGTTTTTAGGGCTGAATGAAGTTCCAGTCGTTAGAGGCGCAAGAGGACCTCTCGTACGTAAAATGGAACTTGCAGATCATGTTCACGGAAAAACGGGTTTGGGTAACTATGAATTGCCTGAGACAACGAAGAAACTTACTTCAGAAAATGGCATTCAATATATGTGGGAATATATTATGCAACTTCCCGATAACGAAAAGATTACACTTGTGGCGACTGGTCCACTAACTAATATTGCTCTACTTTTCAAAGTGTTCCCGGACGTTCTAGAAAAGGTTGAAGAGGTAGTAATAATGGGCGGTTCATCTGTAGGTGGAAACGTGACTCCAACAGCAGAATTCAATGCCTGGGCAGACCCAGAGGCAGCAAAAATTGTCTACAATACCGGTGTTTCGATTGTAATGTGCGGGCTTGATGTGACGAATCAATGTGGTCTGAATCGCAAACAAGTGAATATGTTGTTGAACAGCGATCGTACAGTTGAACATGCGTATGGAGAAATGCTTACATTTTACTTTGACTCTCCTGCATATGAAAACAGTGAAATCGTTTGTATTCATGATGCCGTAACAGTGCTGTATCTTACGAATCGAGAACTGTTTCAAGGGACATATGTTACGGTCGATGTTGACTGCACGGCGGATATTAATCGGGGCATGACAGTCTGCGATATGAGAAAAAATATTAATCACGAAAATTGTAATGTTCTTTTGCTCAATCAGGTGGACTTGCCAGCGCTTCAGGATGCCATAATGGAGAAATTCAATTATTTTCAGTGATCGGAAAGAAAATAGCGACAAAAGCATTACAAAAACGGCTTCGAACAATAAGCAATATGTTCGGAGCCATTTTTTTGTGGAGAATCACTCCATCCGGAATGTGAATGAATAGTCTTCATATTTTTTCATCGCATTGCATACATTGCTATGGATTCGAGAAAAGGGGAGTGTTGAGTAATGAATGGTTGGAATCTTCGTGATCCATATGTTTATGAGGCTCTAACTCAAATGCAAAATCAGTCCATTTCAGTTCAGACGACACGCGGCTCTGTACGAGGTGTATTACGAATGGTTATGCCGGATCATATCGTTGTTCATATGGGGGGGACGCCATTTTATATTCGTACAGAACAGATAATTTGGGTTCATCCAGCCGCGATGAAGGAATAGGCCAAGCTTTATCCAACATATAGTGCCAATGGTTATCATTTATGGATGGAGGCATAAAGCTCATGATTAAACGTGTCAATCGAATGGCCATTGATCTTCCTATTCCTGCCCATGGCGATATGAATGCCGCAGCAGCTGTTCAAGAATTAATGGGTGGTAAATTCGGTGAAATGTCTACCTTAAACAATTACATGTTTCAGTCCTTTAACTTTCGTGCGAAAAAAAAGTTTAAACCGTTTTATGATTTAGTTGCGAGTATTACGGCCGAAGAATTTGGTCATGTTGAGCTAGTAGCGAATACTATTAATCTGCTCTCTGTCGGCAATACGGGTCCGGGTGATCCTGACACTGCACCGCTGCAAAATGGAAAGGACGCTCGTTATTCATTACATTTTACGACTACTGCCCAAACAGCGTACCCAGGAGATGGGATGGGGAGACCGTGGAATGGCACATTCGTCAATAATTCTGGTGTACTCGTTGAAGATCTCCTTGCCAATTATATGTTGGAAATTGGTGCAAGAACCCATAAGATGAGGGTTTACGAAATGACTACCCATCCAACTGCTTTAACAATGATTGGCTACTTACTTGTAAGAGGCGGTACCCACATCCTTGCTTATGCAAAAGCAATTGAAATGGCTACAGGAGTAGACGTAGGGAAGATGCTTCCTGTACCTAGTTTGGATAATACTAAATTTGACTACGCAAAAGGATTTATAAATCAAGGATTAAATAATGTGTTATATACATGGGGAGAGCCGGAGTATCGGGACATCAATCAAATTTGGAAAGGACCAAATCCTGAAACTGGTGAACAGCTGAGAGTAATTGATGGAATGCCTAAAGGTGCACCTATACCTGATCTCCCAGAACTTCCAGAACAATTTGCTCCAGGGATTGATCTTGATGATTACAATCGTATTTTAAAACGATTACAGAGTAATATGTAATAAAAAAATACGAGGAGTTACGGAATGTGTTTTGCAAGATAAAAGTGCAGAAGAATGCAAAGAAAAATACACAAGCTTGCCAGCCTTCGATTTAGTTTATTTTTGTCGTGATAAAGCGTTGGTCACCCTAAAACTATCTCCCGTAAAATTCAATATATGGGCATGATGGATCACTCGATCGACTAAAGCGGCAGTCAATCTAGAGTCGCTAAACACGCGGTTCCATTGACTAAATTCCAGATTGGAAGTGATGATCAAACTTTTTTGTTCGTACCAGTCAGAGATGAGTTGGAAAAGGAGCTCTGCTCCCTCCTTGTTAAAAGGAACATAACCCATCTCATCCAATATGATCAGATCAACACTTTTAAAACGACTTCTGAACTGTACCAACTTTCCCTCTTGCCATGCTTTCTCTAACGCCTCAGCCAAGTCTGACACCCTATAAAAACGGACCTCTAGTCCTTGCTTACAGGCCTCGTAACCAAGACCCGTTGCTAAATGAGTCTTGCCTGTGCCAGGAGCACCGGTTAAAATCACATTTTCTTTGCGCCCGATAAAATTCAGTGTACAAAGTTCGTGCGAATCAATGTGAGAAGGAAAATGGATCTTCTCATTCCATTGAAACGATGAAAGTGACTTCTTCTGTAGAAACTTCGCCTTTTTTATTAATCGTTCAGCCTTCGTTTCTTCCCGTAGCTGTAGCTCTTTCCGAAATAAATCTTCCAGAAATTGAACTGAATTCTCATAAGCTATATCCGAATAAATATCATTGACGTGGGCTAGTCGCAAGACCTTGCACATTGTTTTCAAATCCGCCGTCACTGTATCTCACCTTCAATCTTTGGGCCAACCTGAAGTTGATCATATTTATTCCAATCAACATCATAAGGGTGTGCTACCGGCTCTTTTAAAGAGTCCGATTGTCCATTTATTAGCTCATAGAACTCCTCATTAATTTCATTCATGTCGTGGGTGGCTAGTAGCGCTAGAATCCAGTTTAGACGCTCTTTGCGAATCATTAGATTCGAGATATTTATGTATTCATATATACGGCCTGGTAGATAGGCTGAAAAACGAGAATAGATTGCTGCTCGCGGCTTGCTTAACCATGATGTTAAGATAGCTTTCCATGGAATCTCACGATTCTTATGCATATAAGGTCGATGATCCTCATACAAGATTTCTCCGTGAGGAGATAGTACCTTGAATCGATCCCAATACTTTATGACAGACAGACTTGGATAGTTATAAGCTTTCGGTACATATACTTTCACTTTATCCAAAGTGATTTCTCCATACTTGTTCGCTTTCGCTTTTTCTTCTTTGAAGACTGGATAATCTTCTTCAGGTAACGCTAAGAGATATTGATGTTCTTCCTCAAGTAGTTCTTGTAACGGAACTTGCTTTTTATAATGAACGCGCTCCCGATCCACAGTTAGCTGCTGTTCAAGTATCTTTGTTAAGTGTTCCAAGTCTTCTATGACGGGCGCTGGAGTTATAAAGTTATATCGAACGTACCCAACTTTATTTTCCACATTTCCTTTTTCATTTCCTGAATACGGATTACATGCTTGAGGTTCGAAGCCATAATGATTGGCAAATTGCAGGAATTCATCTGTGAAAACAGCCTCTTCATTTCGGTTCCTTGGTTTAACGACAGCCGTCTTCATGTTGTCAATACGAATCTTCCTCGGTATGCCCCCTAGTTGATTGAATATCCTTTTCATCCCATGTAATAGGCACTCTTGATTTTCTCCTGGTAATGGAATGGCGTAAGCGCTGTTGCTGAAGGGGAGGGACATGACTAAACAATGAACGTCTCTATATTTCCCATCCTGTACGGCTTGCATTAATCCAAAATCCAATTGCGCTTCAGCAGGTGGATGAATTAGTCTCTCGAAGTTTTTATCTTTTGTTTCATCTTCAATATCTTCCCTTCCTTCACGCCAGTCCTTAATGAAATATGAAACGGTCCTGTAGGACCCCTTGAACCCTAGCTTTTGTAAGTCAGAAAAGATTCCTTTGTTTGTCCTTCTGTCCTTCTTCTTTAGTTTTTGATCCTCCCAAAGCCAATCTCCAACAATTTCTCCCCACTTTTCCGTGTACATCATTCCGGATTTTTTTCTTTCCTTTTCTTTCGGCAGTTGATCACCATCTGCGTACTTTTTAGCCGTTCTCCAATTGATTCCTAAAGTCTTTGATATGTGATTTATAGAAAATGATTTCTGATTCCTCATCAGTTTGATACAATTAATTTCAGGCATTGTCAGCATTTCCTTTCAACCTCCACTGCATTTGATTCGACACCAATACAGTAGAGAGATTTTGGAAGGCTGGCAAGCCTTTTTTTATTGAAACTTCAGTTGCAACGTTATGTACTTTTTCTTTTCAAAACTATGTACTTCTATTTTGCACTACACACGGAACCAGCTTTTCAATACAATTTCGAATTGTATTGGAAACCTGGTTCCGTTTTTTTGAGATTCAAAGTGTTATACTTGTTGGAAGATGTTTAAAAAATTTGACTACTATTGTTATGCCGCAAACGGGTTACTTTGTTAAAAGGGAAAGATAAAGGAGGAGAAAATCTTTTGGTTCATAAAATTGTATATCCACTATTGGTGTTCATTATTTGTATATTAGTAGCCTTTATTATGTATTTGAATGGTCGAGATAACCCAAATGACTTCTATTACTTACAACTCTCAGGAGAAAGCTCACATTGGAAGCTAACTGATTACCAAATAGAGATAACCCCAGACAATATGAGTTCAGGCAACGGGAAACTATACTTCAAATCAAAGAACGGTAATTACACTACCCAGTATTATGCCTTTAAAATGCGCGCCATTATAAATAATGAAGAAACGTCCCTGCATGGGCAAATAGTATCAGGACCGGAAGATTTTAAAACCGGAGTTAACGTAGGAAGTTATAAAGGTCCAACTCTTATCACGAAAAGTGGAGATCCTATAACGCTCAAAGATGTAGATGAAATATACGCAGTGATTCAATGGGAAGAAAAAGGCAATGGAAAAACACGAGAAGAAACAATTTCATTATATTCTAAGAGCGAGCAATAATCCCATATTGTAGGGGAAAGGAGGGACTTGGAAATTCGCAAACGATTCATAGCACTCGTAACGATTCTAGTCCTTTTTGTTTCAGGCTGTAGCTCACCCCATCAGATTAGCAATAGTGATTTAGAAGAATACAAAGTTGAAAAGACAATAGAAAAATGATTAACCCTCGTTTCAATTACTGGTCGTGATTGAAAGCATCACATTAATCTTAACAGGTTCGGTTGATGGGGAGAAAAGTGCAACTAACCTGAAATGGGGAAAATAAGACCCCTTTTTCCGTGCTCACTAAAGGGATTGCACTGGCCCAATTAAAAAGAGGCAGCGATTGCCACCCCTTTAATTATTTTGCTCCACAATCGCGCCCTATTACGGCAAATAATGTTAGCAACACACTTTGCCAACATTAGAACAGTAGGGAGATGATAATTTGATAACTATGAAAACATCGAAACACGAAATACATAAAGCCCAGTGGTAGGATCTGATCAGGGAACAAAGTGCGAGTGATTTATCAAAGAAGTCCAGAGCCAGGCACCTAACTTATTAGTTTTATAATCCGAGTCTGGCACCTACTTCTGCATACTCTATATCTTTTCTTTCTGCATTCCAATTACCCCCTGTTTGTCCGTCCCATATCGCTCCTGTTTCAACGAAACCGACAGACGCAAACAACTTCCGGACGGCTTCGTTTACCATCCAATATGATGTAGAAACTGCATCGGCTTTTCCTTGTGGAAACGACTTTATGTAATCAATAACTTTCATCATTGCTTGTTTGCCAAATCCTTTGCCTTGATGCTTTTTATCAATCATAAAGCGATTAAGTCCATAAGTAGATTTATCTCCATATTTTTCACATAAAATTGAACTTTCCGCCAGTTTGTAAAATCCAATATCGACATATCCTATGACTTCATCATTGTTGCATATAGCGAAGATCATAGGAGGTTTTTCGTCGTTGAGTATCTTTACATAGGCTTTAGCCAAACAATATATGCTGGAATCCACATTTCCTTTCTGCTCATCTGTTATGCTTAACTTCAACACTGCCTCAAAATTATCGTGGGTAATCTTTCTTAATTCAATCATTTTTCTTCTCTACCTTTCGAAAATATAAATTTAAGTCCATTAACGACACAACAATTGCGCTTGTTTTGAAATATGAACTCAACTATTTTTTCCATTCTTCAAATCATCTACATATTGCATGCCTTCCAGCATTGAAAGACCTAAAGTTTTTCGTGCTATTTTTTCCGCCTTGATAGCCTCTCCTTGGCTAATTAATTTCCTTAATTCATCATTTATCGGGTTTTCCGGGACACCATTTTGTTTAGACAACTGATCAAGGATGTATTTTATCCCTGTAACACGGCGATTGATTTTCCAAACGATGACTATTATCCAAAGAATAGCAATGAAAAACAGTATCTCCATCACGTTAATTTCCATTTCATATCCCCTCACATCTTATCTTCGAAAAATCTATTCCAAATCTTTTCTGTCCCCCATATAACAGGTTCATAATCTCTGAAGATTTCAGTTAATTTTCTTTGTAATCTCTCCATTTTCGGTACTAATATAGTAAACATAGTTGAACATAGTATCTTCAGGTGGGAGTTCGATAGTCTTTATGTATACCGCATAGACTAAAACATCCCTATCATATTTTAGAGAATACACGCCTCGAATTTGTGTCTTCCAATTCTTCGGAATCACTGTTGAGTCATGCTTATCCAGATAAGCCTGTTCCAATGCAACTTTTCGAACTAAAGTACCCATTATTACAGTGAAAGATTATCTAGTTAGAAGCACCTATATATTCTACTAACTCTTCCACCTGGCTCAAAATAGAATCAATATTTCTGTAAACCGTAACTTAGTTTATATAATAGTTCGATATCACTTTTGGTTGAGGCATAGTTATTAAGGCTTTAAAAAATATGCCAGGACAGGAAGTGTAACGACAACAAGTGCACTTTGGAAAAATGTCAAAATAATATCTCTTACCCAAGACTTCTTTTCAGAGGAACGATTCGCTATTCTTTGAAACACAAACAAAGCAGTCCACCAAATCAGGAAAGAAACAGAGATAAAATTAAAACTACCGTAATAATCAACGTACAACTTGACTACCTCCTCTTTTATCAACTAAATGGTTCCGTTTGTTGAATAAGCCGTCCTCTTATCATCTATTTTAGCACATAGTCCTTTGAGTTTATCGACTATTTAGAAAGTGTTTACAAAGAAAGTATTCAACCTATGGATTGAGTCAAGTATTTGTGATGTCTTTTTAGTTACCATGCAGATTAGGATGATGTTGTGTATATTCCAATTGATTGGAATGCAGATCGGCGACTCCTGCGGGAACAGCGCGAGCTGAAGACCCCGCAGGAACGAAGTGACGAGGAGGCTGAAGCCGTGCCCGCGGAAAGCGTCCGATCGGAATGGAAATCAATGGTCTTTGTAGTAGGCTAGAACTTTTACAACCCACCCACAAACATTTTACTCATACGTCATGTTAATATAGTAGTCTTTAATGAATCTCATTGTTCGTTGAATTTTCATACCTTTTGAGAGTATTTACATTGACAAATAAATTTGCTAGCGCTTATAATAAATCACCATCGAAGGGGGGAGCCTAAATGATAAAGAAAAAATATACGCTCGCTTTACAAGTTTTCCCTAAAGTCTTACAAATGTTCTTGAATATTACGCTTGTTATTCTCGCGATTATTTTATCCGTTGTATTAACGAAAGAACTATTTGTCTTTGGTCAACTATTGCTAGCGGGCGATCATACTGACTATAAAACTTACTTAGCGAATATCCTAATCTTCTTTCTCTATTTCGAATTTATCGCGATGATTGTTAAATACTTCAAAGAAGACTATCATTTCCCGCTTCGATATTTTATTTATATCGGAATCACTGCAATGCTAAGATTGGTCATTGTGGATCACGGACATCCGATTCATACGTTAATCTATTCCTTTGTTATTCTAATTTTAATTATCGGCTATTTCATTATTAATATGACGCCGCGTGACCGACCAGACAGCAAATGGTATTTTAAAGGTCGCTAAAGTATGGTTTATTTGTGAAATCACTATTGTTTCGGAATTTGCCACAATTTATACAATAACTACCTTTCTACGCATTTATGCCTGTTATCTAAAGGGTTTCTTTAGATAACGGGCATTTTTATTTTATTTTTTTTGTCGAGTAAATGCTTTATTAAAATAATAAAAAGTACTATTTACCTACCCATCCGATATCGTGTAAACGCTATCACCGCCGAGAAATATCCTATTGAAGGTTTTTTATGGAAGGTTTAAATTCAGATAATTCGTTTATAAAAACTAATTTATTAATGCCTCGCTAGTGAAAAAAACATGTTTATCAATTTGAAAGTCTATGCTAAAGTGAAAAAGTATTAAAAATAGATTGCAGGAGGCTGTAAAATGAAATTGAAGCTTAACCTTGTAACACAAATTTTCATTTCATTTATTTTAGCAATAATACTCGGAGGAGTATTTGGCAGTTCTGTAGACTTTCTCAAACCTTTAGGAGACTTATTTTTAAGATTAATTAAATTCATTATCGTACCGTTAATACTATCAACACTTGTTGTAGGGGTTGCGAGCTCTTCTGATCCAAAACAATTAGGTCGGATTGGGATAAAAACGATTTCCTATTATTTAGGAACTACAGCAATCGCGATTATTATTGGACTTGCAGTAGCATTCATGTTGTCACCAGGAAAAGGTGTAGACATTCCTACTGCAAACTTAGAAGTTCCAGCGGCAGCAGCGGCTGAACCACAAAGTCCAATAACAACATTGTTGAATATTGTTCCGGAAAACCCATTTGCAGCAATGGCAGCAGGGAATATTTTACAAGTTATTTTCTTTGCGCTGTTCATAGGATTAGCGATCACGTTTGTTGGAGAAAAAGCACAACCTGTTTATCGATTCTTTGAAGGATTCGCAGAAGTTATGTATCGAATTACTGGGATCGTTATGAAGTTCGCACCAATTGGGATATTAGGTTTGCTAGCACCAATTATTGGACAATACGGTCTATCTGTTTTGTTGCCATTAATAAAAGTCGTGTTAGCTGTCTATATTGCATGTGTCTTACATGCGATTATCGTTTATTCCACAGCGGTTAAAGTGTGGGGCGGCGTCGGACCAGTTCGTTTCTTTAAAGGAATCTTCCCTGCAGCACTCGTTGCGTTTAGTACAGCAAGTAGTGCAGGTACATTACCGGTAACGATTCGAAATGTAAATGAAAACCTTGGTGTGCCGAATAAAATCTCAAGTTTTGTCTTGCCACTCGGTGCAACGATCAACATGGATGGAACGGCAATTTACCAAGGCGTTGCGGTTGTATTTATCGCTCAATTTTATGGATTAGATTTAACGTTAATGCAGTTAACTACAGTTGTTTTAACGACAGTACTTGCTTCTATTGGAACTGCAGGAGTTCCGGGTGCAGGTATGATTATGCTAGCTATGGTGCTAGCGTCGGTTAACATGCCGCTAGAGGGTATCGCTCTCATTGCCGGAATCGACCGCGTGCTCGATATGATGCGGACTACAGTTAATATCGTTGGCGACGCATCAGCAGCTGTTGTAGTAGCAGGTACAGAAAAAGTTGAAGATCAAGAGCTAGGCGTAGATAGCGAGCTAGTTGCAGCGAAACAATAAAGTTAAATGAATGAAACCGCTAGTAGTCATTTAAAAGTGCCTACTAGCGGTTTTTTTATTTGTAAAATGATGGACTCATAATAAATCTTGCTCGTGCTCTCTACTTATATTGTCATTTATGCAAGGTGTGCTCCCCTAGACGGTTTATTAACTTAACAATGCCTTTACCCGCCAGCAGTTTCTTCATATTCATCTCCGCTGCAAGTACGCCCAGTAACACAAGAATAGCGCCTACATATTGTTTTATCGTAAGTAATTCTCCGACGAAAATGAAAGCAAATATTGCTGCAAATACGGGCTCCAATGAAAAGATCAAACCTGTGCGCGTTGGCGTTGTATATTTTTGTGCAACTGTTTGGCCGATAAATCCAATGGCACTGCAAAAAATGCCTAATGCCAAAATTGCAATCCATGATTCGGTAGTGCCAGGCAGTTGTGGGCTTTCAAACATGAATGAAAAAAGAAGGCCCCACGCCCCCGCAAAACCAAGTTGCAAAACCCCGATAGAAATTGCATCTACATTTTTCGTCACTTTTCCTGTAACAATAATATGTATGGCATATAATAATGCGCCTAGGATACATAATAAATCACCGATTGTGATGTGCAGTGCCCCGTTTAACGTCAACAAAGCAATTCCCGTCAACGACATACAAACACCGATTATCACCTTTTTCTCAGGTTTCTTTCGAAATAACAGTGCCAATAACAGGGGAACAAATATGACCGCAAGACTAAACAAAAATCCAGCGTTTGAAATGGAAGTCGTTTTTAACCCGACTACAACTGAGGACATCGTAAAAAATAACAAGGCTCCTAGTAAAAATCCAATCATCAACGTTTTTCGATCTACTTTAATTATACGCCGGTAAAACACAACAACAGCGACAAGAAAAGCAATCCCAAAACGTAAGGCGATTAAGTTAAACTCTTGAATTGAATGGAGGCCCATTTTCATAAACAAATAGGAAGCACCCCAAAACAACGTTACCATTACCATCATTAGATCCGCCTTTATTTGTAAGCGATCGTCCATTGGTTTGTTCATTTTACATCCCCCAGTTCTATTCGTTTTTTTCTTCAAAAAATTGAATTGTTATGATTATACGTGTAAAGTTTACATAAGAAAAATGAAGATTTTTAAGCCGTTAGTTGAAAAAGTTTCAAGTAAAGGACGTGGGGAAATTGTCGCTTGCCAAATTTGAAGTATTTAGTACAGTCGTTGAATTGGGCAGTTTGAAACAAGCAGCAGAAGCGCTAAATTTAACGCAGTCAGCTGTCAGTCATGCAATTGCCAGCATGGAATTAGAATGGGGATTTACGATTCTCATAAGGGGACGTTCGGGGATTCAATTGACGAGTAACGGGGAACGTGTTTTACAATATATCCAAGAAATATTAAAATGGCATGAACAAATGACGCAAGAAATTGCGAATATTAACGGTCTTGAAATCGGTACGGTACGCGTCGGAACTTTTTCGAGTGTTTCTGTTCAATGGCTGCCGGAAGTGCTTAAAAATTTCAATGCAGATTTTCCCGCAATCGATATTAAATTGTTTGAGGGGGATTACGATATGCTAGAGCATTGGATTGCAACGGGTATGGTCGATTTTGGATTTCTTTCGTTACCAACTTCAAAATCATTTGAAGTGATTCCATTAAAAAAAGACCGCATGCTTTGCATACTCCCCGATGACCACCCGCTTGCATTCGAACAAGAAGTGAGCTTGTCAGACATTCAAGAAGAGATATTCATTATGTCGAAAAAAGGAAGCGATAACGATATAAGGCGCATATTTCAAGAAAACAAAGTCACCCCCCACATTAAATTTGAACTTGCTGACGATCAAGCAATCATTTCAATGGTTCAAAATGGGATGGGCATTAGTATTCTTCCCGAAATGGTTTTGTACCGTGTGCCACAGAATGTTAGCATTGTCGGTTTAAAAGGAGAACATTACCGCTCCATCGGCATCGCCGCACCGTCGTTTAAAACGATTTCCCCTGCTGCCCGAAAGTTTATTGATTACGTAAAAGCACGGCTGGACAATTCCGAAGAAGGACAATAACGTTCAGTGAATTAATAGTTTTAAATGAATGAAAACCGCTATTCGTCTTAGAAAATGACGAGTAGCGGTTTTTATTTTGATTTACAAAACTATCGATTCATCCCAACCGTATCCCAACGAATACAAGTTTCCATTACGAGTGAAATTAGCACCCCCATAATAAAACCATTCGCTAGTAGAGGTTGAAGTATTGCAGGCAAAAAAGTAAATAATTTCGCATCTACCGTCATAAAACTTAACCCAATGAGTACGGGAGTTGCAATTCGATAAATCGTAACGGAGTTAAATGTATAGCCATTAAAACTCTTCAAAGAAGTGCCTAATAATTGAGAGTAAGCAACTAATAATACTGCATTCCCTACAGCCATAGGAAGTGTTGCAAGCATAAGTCCTAGAGGGGGGATAATTCCGATGAGGATAACAAGGCCCCCGCCAATTAAAAAAGGTCTACGATCAAAAATTTGTGTGCTTTCCAAAAATCCTATAGATGAAGCGAAAGGTGCAAAGAGAACAAGTCCAAACAAAGACGCAATGATGGCATAAAATCCAGTCAATAAATAAGAGAATCTGTATTGATTCAAAGATACATTTTCATTAAATAATTTAGATGCAGCCTGAACAGAAGCAACTGTATTACTTAAATTAATGAGACAACCTAAAAAGGTGATAGCAATAATGCTGTACTCCAAATTTGGCGGACCTAAAGGGAACAGAGAGAATGCAGCAATTGCACCATCTGTAACAGGTTTAGCGATTGGGAATAGCAACGCATACACAATCCAACCACCAATCATGCCAATCAATATGGAAAAATCACTCATCACTTTATTTCCAAGTATCTTCATAAGACCGACAACGATTGCAAGGCAAAACGAAAATAGTGTTATATGCCAATTCAACGTTCCGTCTTCATTCATACTCAACATCCCATTGAAAAACATGAATGTTAGTTGAAAAGTTAATAGAAGTAAGTAAACACTCATCACCATTGGACTGAATACTTTTTGAATGAATGAAATTAAATTAAAAGATGCTAAAAGAATCGTTACAACTCCAGCAAGTATCATACCGGTAGCAATTCCACCGCCAATACTTTGTAAACTCAAGCCGAGTGATGGTGCCGATAAACATAAGTTAAGGATAAGACCCCAAATTACGCCTGAAGGACCTTCCATTAAAGGGAACCGGTGTCCGATGAGCCCTTGTAAAATACAGGCACCACCGGTCACGATGAGTGCACTACGAAGAATAGTGGCAATTTGTTCTGGCGGTAAATTGAAAGCAAACCCAATAGAAATAGGGACGACAACAATATTCGCGAAAATGAAAAAAAGCCATTGCACAGAGGCGAATATAGTTGACCAAGATAATAATCTATTCAATTAATCACCTTTCTCTAGTAATAAAAATAACGAAGTAAGTATGCATATTATTCTATCATATAATACTTTAATACTTCTCTACTAATCCACATAGCTAATCTAAAATAAGTTTCGACACATCTCTGGCGATGGCTGTTACTTCATGACCTCTATTTATTTTGGGTATAATAAGC
Organism: Sporosarcina sp. UB5; assembly: GCF_050859005.1. Lineage (GTDB taxonomy): Bacteria > Bacillota > Bacilli > Bacillales_A > Planococcaceae > Sporosarcina. The sequence goes on along the minus strand of NZ_CP125984.1, from coordinate 155,362 downwards.
TTGTGATATAGAATATAAAGTGAGGGTTATTAGAATGTTTTACATGGATCTATTCCAGCAAGTGCCCGTAAAAATAGTAACGGTAGCACTGCTGATTTTACTTACGGTTTATTTGACCCGCAAATCAATCAAGCTTTTCTTTGACAAAACGAGCTTTTTGGATGAAACGCGGGAAGAAACATTGAAGCAATTTGCCAAACAGGTGACTAAGGCATTGGGAATCGTGTTCTTCTTCATTTATGTGTTAAGTCATTTCTTTGAACTAGGAAAGCTTTTAACGAGTTCGGTCGTTTTCGTAGGTGCCGTGGCATTGATTTTCCAGCATATTATCCGCGATTATATTATGGGGTTGACCTACTTATTTGAGCGCCAAATCCAGCACGGGGATTCCGTCATTATCAACGGAAAACTTCAGGGGAAAATCGAGGAAATTAGTATGCGCCACTTAAAGATTCGCCAGCAAGATGGCTACCTCTATACGGTCTCCTATAGCAATATTACGGAACTTCAGAACGGGACCCGGGGAATGCGCCGGGTGAACGAAAGCCTTGTCCTCAGCTATACACAAAATCCAGACGATGCTTTCAAGGTGATGGAGGAAGTGGCACAAACATGTAATGAGAAATACGGTGCATACCTATTAATGGATAAGAACGGCGTTCCCGTTGAAAGTTTCAAATCCACCCAAATCACCGAACTGAACGTGGATTTAAAGGGTCACCGGTATTCATTATCAGGTCTTGTGAACGAAGCGGATTTCGTAGAAGCGAGCAGAAATGTTAGGTATGAACTGGCAATGGCCGCCTACGAGACCGGCTTATTAATGGCAGAGAATCACAATGTTAGTCAATACAAATAATGCTGGCTAGGAAGTTTATATACTTCCCTCATACTCTTGGCGAACAATTAGCCCGAGATCGATGCGTCATAATTCGCATCGATACTCGGGCTGTTTGTATTGAAATAAATTCGCTTATATTAAAAAACACTCACCTTACCAAAACTAAACTCGTTCCAACTATGGATTTCATACGTTGGCTCTGCTGCACTCTTATTTTCGTTACGTTGTGGGTTGTACCAACACGTATCAATGCCAAAGTTATTGCCGCCAAGAATATCAGATGATAAGGAATCCCCAATCATAAGAACCCGTGACTTGTCTGTAACGCCTAAACGCGAAAATACATACTCAAAAATATCTGTGTGCGGCTTTTGAGAGCCCGCTTCTTCTGATGTAATGATTGCTTCAAATGTATCTTTCAGAATGGATCTGTTAATTCTAGATAGCTGAACATCTGTGAAGCCATTCGTTACGATTGCGAGTCTGGAACTTCCAAGACTACTGAGCATTTCCGTCACACCGTCAATGAGATGGACTTCCTTGCCTAAGTATTCAAGGTAGGTTTGTCCAAATTTCTCTGCTTCGAGGTCCAGGTTATGTAACTCGAACAAGCGCTTAAACCGTTCTGTTTTCAATGCCTCTGTTGTAATCCGTCCATGTTCTAAATCATTCCAAAGAACACTGCTAATCGCCCGATAACTTTCTCTATAATCTCTCAATCCATTCGGGTAGCCGTTAGACTCAAAAGAATGCGAGAATGCGTTTATCTCACTCTTCTTAAAATCCATCAATGTATCGTCTAAGTCAAATAAAAATAAATCATATTTCATCGAGGGGACCTCCTTTGCTTTAACTAGTGATACTAGCCATTGTAGCAAGGATTGCGCTATACACCAATAGAAACAGACTAACTCAATAGTCAGTCTGTTTGCCATGAGTAGATACAAACTTCTCGATGAGATTGTTCACCGCCACGGCAGCCTTTGTAGGAAGCTGATGTTTTACATCTCCAACAAGTATACACTCGTTGACAGGGAGCAATTCGTGTAATAAATGCGCATAACGATGAAACGCCTTATCTTTTTCTCCATACAACAATAATACAGGGAGTTTAATTTGGTCTAAACGAGCCGTACAGTTATAGTGCAAACTGTATCGATAGTATTGCTCAATATTTTGAGCGTTCCCTTTTTTCGCGTGGTTAAATAAGTTTTTAAACAATTGTCCATTATTGGAATTCGTTAATGATACGGATAACGCAAGAGGTTTATGTGCCTTCCACTCTGCTAGCTTTACCCCGAAAGAAATTTTATTTTTTAATGATGAATCCTTTACTTCTGACAGTGCCCCGATAAGAATGCCCCCTAAAGAGCGGTTCGGGTAGGTCAGCAAAAAATCTAGAGCAATGGAACCTCCAGTTGAGTAACCGCATATAAACGCTTTATCTATTTCTAAATGGTCCAATAGTTGTTTAATATCATGTGAAATTAATGGATACGTCAATGCTTTTTCAGAAAAAGAGCTGTTTCCATGGCCACGAATGTCAAAAATAATAATTTTGAAGTGATTTGATAACTCATTCAGTTGGTAAATAAAATTCATGCTCGTGAGTAGGGGAGGGTGGATGAACACGATAGGGATGCCGTTGCCTTGAACATCATAATACATGTCTACACCGTCTATCGTTATAATCGGCAACGCATGACACCTCCAATAGTAGGGGATTATTTTCCCGGTTTTTTAGCCACGTTTCACTATAAGTTTTAGCGAATAATTTTATTTTATTCTTCAATTGGGCTAGTTGGTAAAGGAGGATTTTGCTTTAAAATAGGCGAATACAAATAGAAGAGGATAAGGGGGGAAGTAAATGAGGAAACTCTTACTAGGAAGCGTATGCTTAGTAGGTATACTTGTCGGTTGCACTAATCCGTCAAACGCAGATCAGTCAAACGCAAACGGAGATCTGACAGAAGAGATTAACGAATTGAAAAAGCAAATTGAGGAACTTTCACTAGAAAGAGATGCTCTTTTACATACTGTAGAGGAGGAAAGGAAAGCGCTCGAGCTAATAATGAATGAACAAGTGAATGATGATTACGCAATGATTGTAGCAAAAGATATCGAAAATTATCCGCAAACGCTTTATAAGACAGTTACCTTGGATTTGGATGGGGATGGCGAAGAAGAAGTAATTGAACTGCATGTGAATGCGGGAAAAACGGAGAGTGGCATCTTTGCTTGGGACGATGGACAGAACTGGTTGTTAGTAGTGAGAGACGGTGAGAAAACCTATCCGCTTTTTGATGATTTTGTTCAGCTAGGATCCATAGATTTCAGCACGGGAAGATTTGATAAGAAACCAGGTATCGTGATGTATATGAGGTCGCATTCTGATAGAACGGTACAGAAATTCACATACGATAAAAATGAAAATGGATATCACAAAGTAACCTTTTATAAAAAAGAGAATACCAACAATCTAGATAATCAACCCGCCTCCTATGCATTTTTTAAGGATGCATACGGTTTAATGGAAATGGCTTTTACAACGAAAACGGTAGCGGTTCTAGAAGCTAGTGAAACTACTCTTCAAGACTCTCAGGAGAGAATGGCGCTCATTTATAAAATCTTAGATGATATTTATAATGCTGAGCGATTGTTCGAGATGGTCGGGGAACTGAATCGAGAGCTGAGCATTTCTTTAGATGGCACCATTGACTTGCTTCACCAAATGGTTAATAAGCCGCCGACAGCAAAGCAAATGAATCAGTTAAGGTCAATTCACGATGTGTTTAAAGAAGTTGGATCAGGCGATTTGATCATTGAAGAGGAGAATCAGATTCACCCGGAGGTTCAGGAGAAACTTCAAAGACTTGAATTCATCCTTACTGGAAAGCAGCGTTAATGTATTCGCAGTTCTATTCTTTACCAATTGGCATATCTGCCACATTAAAAACGAAAAAGCCTGAGATTGGTATTTTATAGGTGAAGAAATTTATTGTTTTGTATGCGTCAAATAGCCCCCATCTGTCATAGATAGGGGCTATTTGTTAACTACGGTGTAGGTGGTTACGATATGGGTTCAAACAAGATCCTTGTTCCAAAACGGGGGGGAAGATACAGGCATTATCCAAACGATTTCGGGTAGGCGAACAAAGAACTAGAATCACGTTCTTGAAGGACAACATGATCAAGCTTCACATCAACAACCATACCGCTAACGGATCCACGAGTGGTATCAAGCACGGCTCTTTTTCCTATTAGACTGCGTAACGCTTCATATTCGAAAGGTTCTACGACAATAACTTGCATAGGACCGTTTGCATTTACGCACGTTGTATTTCAGTTTGAATCTCTGCAATAATTCTTGATATTTATTTCTGTTGATCTACGTTGCTTCGGTGGATTAAATATAATTTATACACTAGGCTTATGTAAACGAAATTTTGACAGAGTTAACTTCATCATCGAAAAGGAAATACATGAAGAAGACAGATAAGATTTAGCTTATCTGTCTACCTATTTTATTATTAAACTAATACTAGTTCATTCGTTTTACGGTAGATTTCCATGTGTTCTTTTAGAAAATCAATATATCGCTCTACTTCTTCTACTGTCGTATAAGGTGATATACTAAAGAATTTATGAGCGTAAACCGGTAATCTAGTCTGATTATCAGCAGCTTGAATTAATCTTAGTTTACTTGTATTCCCAAAGAATACAATATCTCTTTCTAAACCAATTAACTCCGCAAACTCTTCGTTGAATTGATTGATACGATTAATTTCATTAGTATTCAATGATCCGGATAATTCTTCCTCCCAACGAACAGCTTCAGGATAAAATCTAAAAGTTGTAATAGGGGAAACGTCATTCGTAATAGCTACATTTGAAAAATTAGATTTCAGTTTTTCTCTAAATAGGATATTAACTCGAATATAATTTGCAAGTAGTTGTTGATATCCTTCTGTTCCTAATGCTAATAATGATGCGTAGATCCCAATTGCGCTTCCCATTCGAGAACACTCTAGTGTATAACTCGTATGATAACTACCGTATCCACGATTTCCTACGTACGGAGTTTCCGAAGCGTCTAAATCAACATATTTTAGGTTTTCACTATCTTTAACCAAGAATAAGCTAGATGTATATGGAGTTGAACCTAGTTTATGAAAATCAAAAACCATACTATCTGCCAATGTCATTTTAGTGAACTTCTGTTGGTACACTTGTAGTACTTCCACGACCTCTGGTTCAAACATCAGTGGATTAGTAACAAAATCATAATCGTTAAAAAAGGCGTACATTCCACCCATCGCTGAATCGGCATGAATATAGATAGGGGATATGGAATTTGTTCTTTCAAACTCTTGTGTAATGTTTTTAATGCCTTCCAAGTCATCAATTCCAAATGTATCGGTTGTTCCCATTGTTGCTAAAATATAAATCGGAATACCGCCTTTAGATATAACTTCCTCCATTTTTTCCTTTAAATCATCTAAATTCATTGAATGGTCATCGTTCAATTTTACTCGAACTAAATGATTAATACCTATTCCTGTGGCTTCAACAGATTTATATAAGCTGTAGTGAGATAGTTCGGAGCAAAAGACATATAGGTTATTTGGTATACCCGTTTGATTTGAATCGGGTGAATAACGAGCAATTGCAAAACGTAGAGAATTAAATACTGCCCCTTGACCACCCCAGGTTGTATACCCCGTACTTTTATTTGAATCGTATCCAAGTATTTTAGACAACATGCTTGTAATCTTAACTTCTGCACTTGCCGCAGTAGGTCCTTCAACATCCCAAATATTATTACCGTTTATTAAAACCATTACTAAGTTGCCAACAATACTTGCGATATTTGGAAGCGGGGCCGCATTTGCTACGTAGTTTTGATTAACATATCTGTGTCCTTCTACAAGGCTCATTAATTCATCAATTGTTTCATTTATTGAGATACCTTTTTCCGGAATGACAGCCTGTTGAGCCATACGATTGTAATAGTCTTCCGTATAATTTGGCATGTCGCCCAAAGTTAACTTCGACGGATCTTTTAAAGCATCTATTTTATTAATTACTGATTTTAAATGTGTTACGAGTTCGTTTCTTTGTTCTAAATTTCCATCTACGCTTGGGAATAGTTGTTGTAATTGCTTCATAGTTGTCATACATAATGCCTCCAAAAAAGTAATCTCATTAAGAAATCATCATTGCTGTAATTCCTCATATAAATCGATCTTTAGTTGTGTAGATTTGAATTCCACTAATGTTCTTGTAATGACATATTTTTCTTTCTAACCCTTTCTTTTCTGACACACCTGTAAAAATGATACTGGAATACAGAGGTATACACAAAAATTATGGCTTGAAATGTGATATTTGTCTTATAGAATCATGATTCATCTGTCACTTGACAAGTGTTTTTGTTAATAGTTTAAATAATTATATTATTTATAATATAATTAAAGGAGAAAGGTGCAAGAAGGTATTATCAGTTATTTGGGGAATATAACGTAGATTGAGTAAAAAAAAGGGGGGATAAATAGTGTTCCTTGTAAAACAAATAACTCCGACCAAAATCTTATTAAACCATAATTGTCTAGAAGAGTATTTTAAGAAAGAGCTTAGTGACTTAGTTTCCGAAAACTCTTGGATGACCGAATGGGAACAATTAGTTCAACGTTTTCAGTTGCTCAAATTTAAGGAGCTATCCGAAACTGAAATCAAAAGCCTTAAATGGGATGATGACGAAATAGAAAGGATTGTCCATAAGACGTTTCAAAATGTGAGCCAATTTCTGCCCTTCAAGGCGATGCGTATTACAGTAGTACCTGCCCTGCAGTTACCATATTTTCAAGAACAGCCACAATCCATGTGGACCAATGCTTTTACAAATGGACCGGGCAACGTAATTATCGCGATACCTCCTCAACCAGATATTGATTTTCTTCAATATTTACTAGCACACGAATATCATCACGCAAGTCCCGAAAACCCTATCTATCAATTGTCGACAAGTACATTTACATTAGAAGAGTGGTATAAAATGGAGGGGACGGCAGAGTGTTTTGCTCTTTCTTTGTATCCAGATAAGAGATGGTGGAAAGATAACCTTCCGATTGAGATGGAAATCAGGTATTGGAATGAATGTAAGGATCATCTCAAATCGATAGACGATTATCTAAAAGCATCCTTATGTTTCGGGAACCCTCAAAAAGGAATACCGGTTTTTGCGGGATATTCATTCGCTTTAAAAGTAGTATCAAATTATGTATCAACTTACCATCTGAAAGATGTCAGGGAACTATTTTCGGTTGAGCCTTCTGCATTATTAGAGTGTTATGCAACTATCGTTCAAAAAGAGAACAGGTGGATATAGTGGTTATTCGTCTAGAAGAAACTAAGAAAAAGGGGATGGGTAATTATGTATTTTACGTCATCTGAACAAGTTTTAGCTTTTATAGCCATGTTGGTAGGAAGTGTAATGGCAATTTGGCTTATGGGTGAGTTTGCTAATTATGTCATTAACAAGATAACAAATAAAAAGGGGGGAAACGATAAAACAAATAATAACATTGGCTAATATATTCAATTATGGAGGCGGTGGGATTCTACAGTATAAACCACACATTAAGGAACGTGAGTAAAAGTCTCTTTTACATCAAATTTAGACTGTAGGTAAACATTGTGTTTCATGTTTCCTACAGTCTTTTTTGCGTTAGGGATTGAATTTTAACCATCTGGATTATCATGCTTAAAAGATAGGAGCGTGCTTTTACTCTTGTGTATAGTGCGCTGATTCAGTCGATGGAGCAGGTTGCCCAGGAATAGGCGTATTATGAATGTAAGCAGGTGCTTGCTCTAGCTTAGGCACTTGCCCCATCGCTTCTGGATTTGAAATATACTCAAAGTTCGCTTGCTTATCCATACTTGGCCCGGTAGCCCATCTTCCTTGTGAGCTTTCTTCGCCTTTTGAGAAGTTCATAAATGAGTAAGACACTTGCTGCTTTTCAAGATTCTGTGGGAACGTACTTGGAACGATCGGTTTTTGATTTTGTTCTAATTCTTCTATAGCTGCCATCCACTGATTTTGGTGCATCGTATCACGGGCAATTAGAAATGAAAGCATATCTCTAACGCCGGGATCAGTCGTCGATTCATATAATCTAACAACTTGTAACCTTCCTTGCGATTCAGCATTAAGATTTGCACGGAAATCTGCAAGAAGGTTGCCGCTAGCAATTGTATAACGTGAATTCCATGGATAACCAACACTATCCGTAGGGGTCGCGCCTAAACCTGACACAATTACATGTTGAGGGTTCATTCCTCCTAAAACCGCTCCGATTACCGGGTCATTGGCAGCTTGTTCTTGGTCTCTAACAGGAGCACCATCTAGTAACTGCGCAATCATTGTTGCAATCATCTCGACGTGTGCCATTTCTTCTGTTCCTATATCTAATAGCATGTCTCTGTATTTTTCTTCCCCTCGACAATTCCAACCTTGAAAGAGATATTGCATCATCACTGTTATCTCACCAAATTGACCACCTAAAATTTCTTGAAGTTTTTTGGCATATACAGGATCGGGTCTTTCTGGTTTTGCGTTATACTGTAATTCTTTAATGTGGTGGAACATAAAAAATCCTCCTCCCTTATTGTTTTCTTCATCTATTTTGGGCATTTGCAACTAATCTTATGCGTATTACTTTAAATAGCAACAAAAAGAAGCATATTTCTCCAAATGTGGAAAACATGCTTCTTTTTTTTCGGATGAATTATTTTTGACTCAATCCAATTCCATATCTAAAAACGGTTTAACTAAACGACGTACGTCATCCGTCGATTTCGTATTCATCAACTCGTTCCTCAGTTCACTTGCGCCTCTAAATCCACGAATATAGATTTTGAAAAAGCGAAGAAGTGGTTTGAATGGACGTGGTTCAAGTTCAGTTGAATATTTATCGTGAAGATCTAATTGTAAAAGTAATAAATCGAGATACTCTTTCACGCTATGCTCTCTTTGTTCCTTTTCAAAAGCAAATGGGTTCGTGAAAACGCCGCGGCCAATCATTACACCATCCACGCCGTATTGTTCTACTAATTTTAACCCTGTTGCACGGTCAGGGATATCTCCGTTAATTGTTAACAACGTATTTGGAGCAATTTCATCACGTAGTTTTTTAATTTCAGGAATGAGTTCCCAATGGGCTGGGACTTTACTCATTTCCCTTTTCGTACGAAGATGGATGGAAAGATTCGCAATATCTTGTTTTAAAATATGGCCTAACCAATCGCGCCATTCGTCAAGTTCAACATAGCCTAATCTCGTCTTAACACTCACTGGTAGCCCACCCGCTTTTGCGGCTTGAATAATTTCTGCTGCAACTTCCGGACGACGGATTAGACCAGCACCTTTACCGTTTGGCGCAACGTTATGAGCTGGGCATCCCATGTTTAGATCGATTCCTCTAAACCCAAGTTTTTTCATATCGATACTCATCTGTTCAAAAAACTCAGGCTTATCGCCCCAAATATGAGCAACAATCGGTTGTTCATCTTCGGTAAACGTTAAACGTCCACGTACACTATCTCTTCCGTCAGGATGACAGTAACTTTCCGAATTTGTAAATTCCGTGAAAAACACGTCAGGTCGCGCTGCTTCACTTATGACGTGGCGAAATACAACGTCAGTGACATCTTCCATTGGTGCTAATATAAAAAACGGCTTCGGTAACTCAAGCCAAAAATTATCTTCATTACTCATTTTATATCCTCCTTTTGCAACAGAGTGTCATTCATCTATTGCAAAATCCTTTGCTCATCATCAATTTGTTCAATTCGTTTAGTTTAATGCACAAAATACATAATACACTTATTCTCCGTATTTTAAAAGATACCGATGTGAGGAACTGCACACTAACAAATTAATAACTGAAAAGAAGGACAATAGTGTTATTAAGTAGAACTAATATAGAGTTAGCTACTTTGTTAGAAAGGGATGCAATTTATGGAACCGATAATCGAGGTTAAGAATCTAATGATGTCCTATAAGAAAAGGAAGTCAAAGGAATACATTCAAGCTGTGAATGATGTCTCGTTTACAGTCAATAAAGGTGAAATTGTTGGGTTATTAGGGCCGAACGGTGCTGGGAAGACGACGACGATTAAGATGATTTGTGGTTTACTTATTCCGGATGCTGGCACAATTACGATTAATGGCCTGAACAATCGTGAGAAACGGCTCGGAGCATTAAGGCATATTAGTGCAGTGTTGGAAGGGAATCGAAATTTGTACTGGCGATTAACGGTAAGGGAGAATCTTGAATATTTTGCGGGGAACCGAGGTGCTTCACGAAAAGACGTTGCCTTACAAATTGAAGATCTGTTAGAAAGCTTTCATTTAAAAGAGAAGGAGAATGAGCTCGTGAACCGCCTGTCGCGTGGAATGCAGCAAAAGCTTGCAGTAGCTGTTGCAATGCTTGCCGATAGTGACGTCATCTTATTGGATGAACCGACACTAGGATTAGACGTAGAGACGGGGTATGAAATACGTGAAATATTACGAACGATAGTAAACGAGCATAACCGAACAATTATTATTAGCTCACACGACATGAATGTCATTCAAGATTTATGTGACCGTACGGTGATCATTAACGACGGAAAAGTTTTAGTTGATGATGAAGTTGAAAATCTTATGAAGCTATTTGAAGTTCGTGCCTATTCGATAACACTTGGGGACGTTTTGAGTGAGAAACAGCAATATATGTTGCAACAAAAATTTCCGGATTATGAATATATAACGGATTCCATGCAATTTGTCGTCAAGGTTCATTTGACGAAGAGCGATGAAATTTATGAATTATTTGATGTTCTAAAAATGGGTGGAACGCCCGTCGAATCAATTGACCGCGATACGATAAACTTCGAACAAATCTTTATGAAAATTGTGAAGGGGGCAGAGGAATATGTACTGGGCTAACCTCCTAAAGGCAAATGTCCGGAAAGAATATATCGAGTTAATACGTTATATGCCAAATACAATCGCAATGGTATTTACATTTTATTTTATATTTTTAGGAATGTTTACAGGAATCCAGTTGATTGGCGATCCGAGTACACAAGATACGAACATACAATATGCCATTGTCAATTATATATTTTGGTTTTTAGCGATGATGGTGATGAATAGTGTAGGATGGACAATTGCAAACGAAGCAATGCGCGGAACGCTTGAACAGCTTTACATGTCTCCGATGGGCGTCTGGCGTATTATGGCGACGCGGCTCCTAGCAACGACAGCAATATACTTTTTAATTATTGTCGGCTTGCTTTACTTGTCGATGGCAACGACAGGACAATGGCTAAATATTGACGTCATTTCCATAATGCCGATTCTTATTTTAACGCTCATTAGTATGTTTGGCGTTGGATTTATGATTGCGGGAATCTCCATTATCGTCAAGCAAATAGGAGCGTTTTTACAAATACTGCAATTTATCTTGGCGGCTCTAACGTTCATACCATTATCAGTTGCACCATTTTTTGCATTTCTTCCTTTTGTAAAAGGTGTAGATCTCGTCCGCCAAGTGATGATTAACGGTTTCACATTAAGCCAATTTACAGCGGTAGACTTTTTAATTCTTGGTATTAACGCAATTGTATACTCTGTTCTTGGACTTCTATTTTTCTTATTTTGTGAACGAATTGCAATGAAGAAGGGATTACTTGCTCATTATTAAAAGTGATTCATAACCTCAATCACCTCATTATCAAATAGATATGGGGTGTTTTTTGCGTTTTATGAAGAAAATTAATTACAATCCATCTACATTGTCAGACGATTATAAATGATTTTTCACACTGGAACTCTGAAATCAAATATAGTACAGTGTTAATTCGTGAAAAAAATCCATACTACTACTGATACAGTTAGTATTTAAGGAAAGTGAGAGGTTGAAATGAATATACATATTCCACTGCAGGAACCGGTTCTCATATTTGGTTTAGCTGTGTTGATTTTTTTATTCTTTCCTATACTAATGGGGAAATTACGAATGCCTGCCATTATTGGGCCCATTGTGGCGGGAATTATCATCGGACCAAATGGGATCGGATTATTGGCACGTGATTCAACAATTGAGCTGCTTGGCACAGTCGGTTTATTGTTTATTATGTTTATAGCAGGACTAGAGCTCGATTTTGACGGTTTTAAAAAATATCGAAATCGCAGTGTTTTCTTTGGATTAATTTCCTTTGGAATTCCTTTTCTTCTTGGAGTCATCGTAGGATTATGGCTCGATCTTGGTGTACTGTCGTCTATTTTATTCGGTACGATTCTTTCTTCACATACATTACTCGGGTATCCTGCTGTGAGCCGCCTTGGAATTAGTAAAAATAAAGCTGTAACGACAGCAATTGGCGGCACATTATTAACGGATAGCTTAGCTATGCTTGTTTTGGCGATTGTAACAGGTGCAGCTGTTGGCAATTTAACGTTAGGGTTCTGGATGTATTTACTAATTTCAACAGCACTCTTTGCTGCTGGCATTCTTTTCTTGACTCCTTATTTGACGAAGTGGTTTTTTAAAAACTTCAATAATGAGGGAGCTTTAGAGTTTAACTTTGTGATGGCTGTTCTATTCGTCGCTGGAGCCATTTCATTGTTTGTAGGATTGGAGCCAATTATCGGCGCATTTTTGGCCGGTCTCGCTCTTAATCGATATATTTACGATCATGGTCCACTCATGAATCGAATAAAGTTTACAGCGAATGCATTGTTCATTCCGTTTTTCTTATTATCGGTCGGTATGATGATGGATCTACGCGTTCTTATTTCGAGTCCGGATGCGTTGTTAGTAACAGCATTAATTACGATTGTAGGGATTATCGGTAAAGTGGCTGCGAGCTGGATTACAGGTAAAGTGTATGGGTATTCAAAAGTTGAAACTGGGCTCATATTTGGACTTTCTATTTCACAAGCAGCAGCAACATTAGCAGCGACACTTGTCGGGTTTCGTCTCGGGTTGATTGATCAACAAGTGGTGAATGCTGTCATTGTTATCATCTTGCTAACGTGTATTATGGGGCCATATTTCTCTGAAAAATACGCCAAGAAACTGGCGAATTCTGAAGAAAAGTCGGTCGTGGAAGAAACACTTCCTGAACGTATTTTAATTCCGCTTGCGAATCCGAAGACAATGGAGTCACTGATGGATATGGGGTTTGTAGTAAAAAAGGCGCTGAAGACAGATGAACCGCTGTACCCTATAACGATTGTCCAAAAGGATTTAAAACAGGCAAGTGACGAAGTGTCACAAGCGGAAAGAATGCTCGGGCATGCTGTCATGTATGCGTCAGGGGCAGAAGTGCCTGTTAAGTTATTAACGCGGGTCGATCAAAATGTTGGTTGGGGAATTGAGCGCGCTTCTACGGAAGAACAGATTACGACAATCATCGCAGGTTGGGATGGTGTCATCGAAGGTAAAGAAAAGACTTACGGGACAGTCATTGATAATTTCCTTGAACATACGTACCAGCGCTCGCTCATAACAAATATTGGACAACCATTAAATACAATGGAACGAGTAATACTTATTTTGCCAAACAATGTTGTCTATAAACCAGGATTTGAAGACGCATTAGGCATTATTAAGGACATCGGTTCCCAGCTTAGCACAACGATTAAAGGCCTCGTCCTTCGTGATGAAATACGAATATATGAAGAAGTTTCTGGACGAGTGCATCCGTATAGTAAAATTGAGTTTGAAACGATTGACGGGTGGAATTCCCTTTATGAAAATGAGTTAAGCGATGTAAAGTCAACAGATCTTGTCATTTTAGTAAGCGCTAGAAGAGGTACCGTAGCGTGGAATGAAGAACTTGAAATTTTACCTAAGAAACTAGCTTCGTTGAACCACGGTAATTTTATCGTGTTTTATCCAACGGAGAGGAAAGAAACAGACATTCGTGGGTCACGCGGTTAATTCGTTCAAATAATAAATTCGTAACATATACTCGCAAAAGGGCTGTGCAGAAAATCAGTTTTTACTGACGTTCTGGACAGCCTTCTTCATTTCAACCATATTAATCCCAGATAGCAAGTAGTTATTAAAGTTGGTTATTCTGACTTTTTAAATAAAAAATTAGTGTAATTTTTTGTTAATAAAAAAGTGATTGTAATCTGGAAAACTGCCTGCTATACTTTTTTTCATGACATGTCCTAAAAAAGATTTACAAATGAAAGTTACTCTTAACGAATGCGAGTTATTTCTTCAAAGTTATTTTATTGAGGTCAATGAAAGCGTATTCACATATAGGGGTAGTAACTGAACTAAAAAAACTATTATACTACAGGAGGTAATATATGGAACGGTCTACAGAAAACACTAAGAAGCAAGGATTGTTTATTCGGTTTCTAAACATCGTTGAAAGGGTTGGAAACCGATTACCGGATCCTTTTATGCTATTTGTCTACTTGGCAGTCGTCGTTATGATTGCATCATTCATTTTCGCCCAATTTAATGCATCTGTCATCCATCCAGGATCGGGTGCCGAACTGAAAATTAAAAACTTACTTTCTGGTGAAGGTTTACAATATATTCTCTCGTCGATGATTACAAACTTTACGGGCTTTGCGCCTTTAGGTTTAGTATTGGCGATGATGCTTGGAATCGGTTTAGCAGAAAAAGTTGGTTTGCTCGAAACTGCAATTAAGAAAACAGTTTTAAAAGCTCCAAAGAAATTAGTTACGTATGCAATTGTTTTTACAGGAATTATGGGGAATTTAGCTTCTGACGCAGCGATGATCTTAATACCGCCACTTGCTGCAATGGTGTTTTATAAGCTTGGACGTCACCCGCTTGCTGGTTTAGCGGCAGGGTTTGCAAGTGCGGGTGCTGGATTTACAGCGAATTTATTAGTCGTTGGAACAGATGCACTTTTAGCAGGTATTTCAACGGAAGCTGCTAAAATGATTGACGAAACAGTAATCGTTACACCGGTTGATAACTGGTACTTTAACATCGTTTCTGTTTTTGTTTTGACAATTGTCGGTGGCCTAATAACGGATAAAATTATTGAGCCGAAGCTCGGTAAGTTTACTGGAGATGCGGTTATTAAGGCGATGGACGAAGATTTGCCAAATGCAAGTAAAGGCCTACGTAATGCCGGTTTGGCAGGGCTCGGTTACATTGCGTTACTAATGCTCGTTATCTTTTGGCCAAACTCTCCATTGCGCAATGAAGATGGCGGTATGATTCCTTCGCCATTTTTAACGGGTATCATTCCAATCATTATCTTCTTCTTTGTAACGATTGGCGTCGCGTACGGATTAACAACGGGTACAATTAAATCGACAAAAGACGTTTCAAAACATATGAGTGCATCCATTCGAGAAATGTCAGGTTACATCGTTCTTATTTTTGCGGCATCCCAATTTATTTCGTACTTTAACTGGACGAATATTGGGACATGGCTTGCGGTGAACGGCTCAGAATGGTTAAATAAAGTCAACCTAACGGGCATTTGGGTTATAATTGGTTACATTATTTTCACTGCATTGTTGAATTTCTTAATTACTTCCGGATCGGCGAAGTGGGCATTAGAAGCACCTGTATTCGTGCCTCTGTTCATGCAGCTCGGTTACCACCCGGCATTTACACAAGTCGCTTACCGGGTTGCGGATTCATCGACGAATATCATTACACCGTTAAATGCTTACTTCGTAGTGATTTTATCGTTCATGCGTGAATATGACAAAAAAGCGGGAATCGGAACGTTAATCTCTTTAATGATTCCTTATTCCTTAGCATTTCTAGGCTCTTGGATCATTTTGATACTTGTGTTTTACTATGCCGGTATTCCATTTGGCCCAGGTGTAACGCCATTTTATACACGATAAATTATGAAACGACTTGGCGTACTGTTGCGGGTAGACTGCAATAGTACGTCTTTTTTTAAAAAAATTTGGGGGTGACGTTTATGGACAAGCAACACCAAATAGTAAACCTTGAGCAACAGCTGCAAAACTGGCGACGCGACTTTCATCAATACCCGGAAATTGGTTTTTTGGAAATGCGAACAGCATCGATCGTCGCAAGCTATTTAGAAGACTTAGGGTATCGCGTATATGCAGGTGAAGAAGTGATGAAACGGGAAGCGAGAATGGGCGTACCGGATCAGGATACTTTGGATGGACATTTCGAATGGGCAAGACAAAATGGTGCCGATAAAAAATGGCTAGACCGCTTTGCGGATGGAATGACTGGCGTTGTAGGCGTTCTCGATACAGGGAAACCCGGTCCAGTTATCGCGTTTCGGGTTGACATGGATGCGCTTGAGATTCAAGAAGAATTGTCACCCGGCCATTTTCCGTTTGACGAGGGATTTGCTTCGGTAAATGAAAACACGATGCACGCTTGCGGTCATGATGGTCATACAGCGATTGGGATGGGGCTTGCGAAGCTCTTGATGGATGATAAAGACTCGCTTAACGGCATCGTGAAACTTATTTTCCAACCTGCAGAAGAAGGAACGCGTGGTGCGAAATCGATGACAGAAGCAGGTGTTGTAGATGACGTGGACTACTTCATTGCAACACATATCGGGACAGGTGTTCCTGCTCGTCATGTCGTCGCAGGAAATGCCGGTTTTCTGGCAACAACAAAAATGGATGTCGTATTTAAAGGAAAAGCCGCTCACGCTGGGGCAGCTCCGAATGAAGGGCACAATGCACTCGTTGCAGCTTCAACGGCAGTACTTGGATTGTATGGAATTCCCCGTCACGCAGCAGGTGCATCTCGTATTAATGTAGGTGTACTAGAAGCGGGAAGCGGGCGTAATATTATTGCATCGCAAGCGTTATTGAAAATAGAAACACGTGGAGAAACTTCCGAAGTAAACGAGTATATACGCGAGCAAGCGCTATCGATTTTAAAAGGTGCGGCTTTAATGCACCAAACAGAAGTAGACATTCAAATTGTCGGGGAAGCTATAAGCAGTACACCAAGTGATGAATTAGTGGACATCATTTCCGAAGTGGCAGCGTCTTCACCGTATATCGATCAAGTCATTCCACGAAGCGATCAAGCCGCCGGTTCTGAAGATGCTACTTATTTTATGGAGAGAGTGAAAGAACGAGGCGGTTTTGCGACGTATATGATCGTTGGAACGAATTTGTCAGCGGGACATCATCATGAACGGTTCGACTATGAAGAGGACGCTCTTCTGACTGGAGTCGATTTATTGTTCCGAACAGCAAAAGCACTGACGAAAGTAAATGATTAAAGGAGTGTCAAGGATGAATGATCTTCAGAAAATAGTTCAATTCGTAGAAGAAAAGAAAGAGAAATGGATAGATGTTAGCAAGCAAATTTGGGGATTTGCAGAAACACGATTCGAGGAAGTGCAATCCGCGGAACTGCTTTGTGAAACGCTTGAGTCTGAAGGTTTTACTGTCGAAAAAGGACTAGCTGACATGCCAACTGCATTTGTCGGCAGCTACGGTTCTGGCAGTCCTGTCATCGCGTTCCTAGGAGAATATGATGCGCTTTCTGGATTGAGCCAAGAAGGCGGTACAGCAACACCGTCACCGATTGAACAAGGCGGCAATGGACATGGTTGCGGTCATAATTTACTTGGGACGGGTTCATTGGCTGCTGCAGTCGCATTAAAAGATTTAATGCAAAAAGAAGGTTTGCAAGGAACGATTCGTTACTATGGCTGTCCTGCTGAAGAAGGTGGGTCTGGTAAAACGTATATGACTCGTGCAGGCATTTTTGATGATGTCGATTTTGCGTTATGTTGGCATCCATGGTCAACAAACGAAATTTTCACAGGCAATTCACTCGCTAATTATCAAGTTTACTATCGCTTTAAAGGAAAAAGTGCGCACGCAGCGGCTGCACCGCATCTTGGCAGAAGTGCGTTGGACGCAGTGGAGTTAATGAACGTTGGCGTAAACTACTTGCGCGAACATATTATACCTGAAGCACGGGTTCACTACGCGATTACCAACTCAGGGGGCTTCTCGCCGAACGTCGTCCAAGCTGAAGCGGAAGTGTTGTACTTAATTCGCGCACCGAAAACACCGCAAGTTCAAGAAATTTATGAGCGGGTATGTAACATCGCAAAAGGCGCAGCGTTAATGACCGGAACAGAAGTTGAAATCGTTTTCGATAAAGCTTGTTCAAATCTAATTCCAAATAAAACAATTGAAACGAAAATGTATGAAGTGTTTAATGAGATCGGTTTACCTCAATACAGCGAAGAAGAGCTAGCGTTTGCAAAACAACTACAAGCAACATTGTCAGTTGCAGATATTGAAAATGACACGAGTAAAATGCCGAAAGAAGTGGCGGCGCAGCTAAAAGGAAAAGCAATGGCAGATGTCCTCCATCCATACAATCCGGATGACGAACCTTCTATTTTTGGTTCAACGGATGTTGGAGACGTAAGCTGGGTTACACCAACCGCACAACTTTTCGGTGCATGCTGGGTAATCGGCACGCCAGCTCATACGTGGCAAGTTGTATCGATCGGGGATACATCCATTGCACAAAAAGGAATGCTGGTAGCAGGAAAAGTTATGGCAGGAACTGCGCTCGAAATGTTAAGAAATCCAGAGCTCATCGAAAAAAGTAAGCTGGAGCTAAAAGAACGTCTTGGCGACAATGTTTACAAATGTCCAATTCCAGACGATATTATGCCAGCGAGCAATGAAAAGAAGTAATAGAATATGCATAAAAGTAGAAAGCAAACTGTCCTCCTTCAAGGAAGACAGTTTGCTTTTTTTTGAGAGGATCATATGTAGTACCTTCTCTCCTTTACATTCATACGCTAAAACAGCAAGGGAAGGAGAGGAGATTATTGTTATCTACAAGTACATTTATACAAGCTATCGTACCCCTCTATGTCATTGCATTCATTGGCTTCTTAGGCAGAAAAAGGGAAATCCTTAACGCCTATGCGAATCAAGTCATAACGCAACTAATGCTATACATCACCTTACCAGCATTAATTTTATACTCACTTCATACGACTTTTTCAAAAGAAATGGTGACAGATTTTGCTTGGTTGGTCGCCATGTCCATCTTTATCCTAAGTATATCGGTTATTTTAGGTGCTTGGCTAAGGAGAAAAGCTAAGCTGCCAATGACACAAAAAACTGTGTATGAAAGCTTAATCATATTTGGAAATCAAGGTTTCTTAGGGTTTGCGATTATTTATATCGTGTTAGAAGAACAAGGCATAATGTATTTAACGTTATTTAATGTCTGTTATTTACTCTTAATTTGGACGTATGGCATCCACCTATTTACGAGGAGTGGGCAAAGTGTTAACTGGAAGGCGTTCGTTTTTAATCCAGGTATTTTATCGACCTTAGTCGGATTGGTCCTGATGTTTCTCCCGTATTCGTGGCCAAGTTCGTTAGTAACTACATTTGACCTTGTTGGTAAAATGACGATTCCATTGTCAATGCTGTTAATTGGAAGTTTGCTTGCAGACATCGGATGGCGACAATTACAACAATACGTTAAAAATAAGTACATTTGGGTAGCGGCAAGTTTTAAGCTACTCATTCTCCCGTTATTTTTGCTCCTCTTTCTCTTTCTTCAAGTACCATACTCGTTGCTCATTGTTGCCTTGTTGACAGCTGCAATGCCGAGTGCTTCCACGACATCTGTTTATGCGCAAAAATTTGGCGGAGATGCTTCCTTTGCGTCATTTGGTGTCATGTTGTCGACTTTGCTTTGTATGCTAACGATTCCATTGCTATATAGTTTACTTCAATGGCTGCAGTCCTATTTCTACTTTTGAAGTTCTAAAATGATTCAAAATGAAAAGCCCGAAATCGATGCGTGATGATCCGCAAAGATTTTCGGGCTATAAGCTTAGTAAGCTACTTGTTTACGACAATGTAGGAAATGTAATTAGCAATTCTCCATTGTTATTCATAACTTCAATGACTTCATTGTCAAATAGGTAAGGGGTGTCATTTTCATCTTGTCGTTTAACTTTCTCATACATATTTCTTACAGATAAAACGGGGAATGTCACCGGTATGAAACGTCCTTTATGTAAGACTTTCATATTGCCCATTAAAAACAACTCTTTGCTCGAAGCTGCAAAACTTAAGTGGCCGACTTGTTTAGCTGAACTTCCCGATACTAATTTAACGTGTTGTAACAAGGAAATTAGGCATAAGATGAAATCATTAATTACTTCAGCAGGCAGCTTTTCCAAACCTTGTTCAGTAAACATTGCGTTGAAGCCGTTCCGGATTTCTTTAAAGGAGAACATAGGCTCAATTTTTTTCTTTTTCCCTTTTCCGAGGTTGTTTATAATTTCTTGGCAATCGTCAAAAAATGCTTTTACGTATCCTGTATACTTTTCCCTATGTACAATAAAATCTCCGAGCTCCTTTATTACTTTATTGTCTTGCGCATCTTCTTTTACAAACAGTAAAAAACTTAAAACATCTTTTTCATCAAAACGTCTTTCTTTAAATTTATTGTAATAGTACTCAAAAAGTTGTCGTTCTTTTTTATCCATTGTATCTCACTCCTATACAAACATTCATTCCTCTATCATACCACGTAACGTTTTATGAGAATAATATTTTCCCTAGTTCCCGTCATCTCTCGTAGTCCAAATTTAATAGACAATTCCCGCGATACGATTCCATGATTAGAAGTAAGTGTCATAATTGACTACTTGAACGATAGACATTATAATCTAAAAGGAATATAGGCATATCGTTGTCTAACGCTATATAACAATTCATTATGTGTATGCGTGTTACGAATATTAACAAACGTGCTACCATATAGTGAAGAGGTAGTGGGAGTTCGTGAAACTACGCGTATGCGTGCTACGAATGTGTGAATTCGTGTTACTAATACCGTGAAAAGGTGGTGGAGATATGTACGATTCAACTTTGAAGAGATTCGGTATTTCGATGGAAGGCGGACTGCTCAGTAAGTTTGATGCATTGGTCAAACAGAGGGGGTATGAAAACCGCTCGGAAGCAATTCGAGACCTTGTACGGGAAGCACTTATACAGCAAACGTGGGAAGATGGAGAGCAGCTAATTGCTGGTAGTATTCTCTTGTTTTATGACCATCACCAACGCAATTTATTGGAAGAAATGACGAATACCCAACATCGCTTTCACGATGTAATACTAGCAACTACACACTTCCATTTGACTCATGATAGCTGTCTTGAGCTCATTATTGTGAAAGGGAAAGCGAAAGATATTCAGGAACTGAGCAATAAATTGACGAGCCTAAAAGGTGTAACATATGGGAATTTCACAGTAGCGCCTGTTGAACAACTGTAACGAAAAAAGTCGATAACTAGTAAATGTATGAAACTTTTCTACGAAAATATTTTTTCCATACAAGGAGTGTATGTTATGTCAAAGAAATTTTTTGGTCTCATCTTTATAGCCTCTTTAGCTATTTCGATGATGTTAGCAGGATGTTCATCATCCAAAAGCGGCGATAAAACTAAAGTAGAGCGACCAAATGATGAGGTCGTTTTGGCATTCGGTTCTGAGCCGGCGACTGGTTTTGACCCTACAATTGGTTGGGGACGCTATGGTTCACCGCTCTTCCAAAGTACGTTGTTGCGAAGAGACGATGATCTTAAAATTGTAAATGATCTTGCTACAAACTATGAAGTAAGTGAAGATGGAAAAGTTTGGACGGTTACATTACGCGATGACGTTAAATTTTCAGATGGTGAACCGCTAACTGCTAAAGACGTAAAATTCACGTTTGAAAAAGCAGCTGGCAGTGGGTCAGTTGTCGATATGAACGTAGTAGAGAAAGTTGAAGCAATCAATGACACGACAGTGAAGTTTACATTGAAAGAAATTCAATCGACATTTATAAATAACCTAGTCGCAACGGGAATTGTACCGGAGCATGCTTATGGTGACGATTATGCCGAAAATCCTATTGGGTCCGGTCCATATCAACTTGTACAGTGGGACAAAGGACAACAGCTGATCGTCAAATCGAATCCGGAGTATTATGGCAACAAGCCGCATTTTAACAAAATCACTTTCTTATTCCTAAGTGAAGACGCAGCATTTGCCGCGGCTCAGGCAGGTACTGTCGATCTTGCCGCTATTCCTGCCGCGTTTACACATAAGAAAATTCCAGGCATGAAATTGGAATCCGTTAAAACGGTAGACAATCGTGGAATTGTGTTTCCTTTTGTAAAGTCGGGTGAGTTTACGGAAGATGGTCTACCAGTCGGAAATGACGTCACAGCAGATGCTGCGATCCGTCATGCGATTGACATGGCTGTTAATCGTGAAGTGTTAATTGACGGGGTGTTGGAAGGGTACGGAACTCCAGCATTCACTTCCGTTGACGGCCTTCCTTGGTGGAATCCGGAAACGGTTATTGAGGACGGAAATATGGATGGGGCACGAAAACTATTGGAGGATGCAGGCTGGAAAGATACCGATGGTGATGGGATTCTTGAAAAAGGCTCTCTGAAAGCTGAATTCAGCCTTTATTATCCGGCAAATGATGAAGTGAGACAATCACTTGCCATTGCAGTTGCTGATATGATTAAACCACTTGGCATTAAGATAATTGTTGAGGGCGGAAGTTGGGATGTCATCGCTAAGAAGATGCATTCGGAAGCTGTGCTCATGGGGTGGGGAAGTCATGACCCACATGAACTTTATAATATTTACGGTGGCGATAATGCCGGCGTAGAGTGGTACAATACCGGATACTATAAAAACGATAAAGTAGATGAGTACTTCGAGAAAGCACTTCGCTCAAAAAGTGAAGAAGAGGCAATTGAGTATTGGAAAAAAGCACAATGGGATGGGACAACTGGCTTAAGTGGCAAAGGTGATGCCGCATGGGTGTGGTTAGTGAACATCGACCATTTGTACGTCGTGAAGGAAGGGCTTGACATCGGTAAGCAGAGAATCCATGTACATGGACATGGCTGGCCGGCTACAGATAATATCGTTAATTGGAAATGGAGTAAGTAATGTGCGTATAAAAACTGGTGTAAATATTGGGGTTTTCATACTGCAAAAAGGGTTGCGAATGCTAACATTATTGTTCGCCATTTGCTTAATATCCTTTTTGTTAATGAAAAATTCCCCCATTGACCCAATCCAAGCTTATGTTGGTGCGGATATGATGAAGGTAGGTCCTGAACAGCGGGAGAAAATCGCTGAGTATTGGGGGCTTGATCAACCCGTCATGGTGCAGTTTTTCAATTGGGGATCTGCCTTGCTGCAAGGTGATTTAGGAAACTCAATGATCTTCCGCAGGCCGGTATCTGAAATTATAGGGGAACGTTTCGTCAATTCGTTAATACTCATGTTGACTGCATGGGCATTATCAGGCATCATCGGATTTGTTATGGGTGTTGTGTCCGCTATGAAAAAAGATACGTGGATCGATCGGATTATTAAATTATATTGTTATACGTTGGCATCGACGCCTACTTTTTGGATGGGTCTTCTCATGCTGATTGTATTTGCAGTATGGCTTGGTTGGTTCCCAATTGGGTTAGGGGTGCCAGCAGGTGTTCTTGCTGAAGATGTTACATTGGCGGATCGCCTACAGCATCTACTACTTCCGGCATTAACGTTAAGTGTACTAGGTGTCGCGAATGTTGCTTTGCATACGCGCCAAAAGCTAATTGATGTGCTTGAGAGCGACTATGTGTTGTTCGCAAGGGCAAGAGGCGAAAAAGGTTTCATGTTGTTTTGGAGGCATGGTTTACGCAATATTGCGTTGCCGGCAGTCACGTTACAATTTGCTGCATTCAGCGAATTGTTTGGTGGCGCTGTACTTGCCGAGCAAGTGTTTTCATACCCAGGGCTTGGCCAAGCGACAGTGGAAGCAGGGTTACGAGGTGACGTCCCGCTGTTATTGGGATTAGTCCTCTTTAGTACAATATTTGTTTTTGCAGGGAACTTAATTGCAGATCTGATCTACTACGTTGTGGATCCGAGAACGAGGGAGAGTCGAACAGTATGATTCAAAACCTCAAAGAAGAACAAAACAAGTCAAAGTTAAAATGGTTTTATTTAAACCGAAGACAAAAAACGCTTTTTACAATTATTGTTGCGGCAATACTCCTCCTGTCCGTTGTAGTGGGCGGTGCATTGCTCGATCATGATCGAATTGCAACGAATCTTATGGAGCGAAATTTAGCCCCTTCTTTAGACCATCTCTTTGGTACCGATTGGTTAGGAAGGGATATGTTTATCCGTACGATCATGGGGCTTTCCTTAAGTATGGGAGTAGGGTTAATAGGGGCGATTGGAAGTACGTCAATTGCTCTTATTATTGGGATGGCTGCTGCAACGATGGGAAAAACGGCAGACCGTGTACTTTCATGGCTTATTGACTTATTTCTAAGTGTGCCGCATCTCGTAACGTTAATACTAATTTCATTTACATTAGGCGGCGGATTTAAAGGGATTGTTATCGGGCTCATGCTCACCCACTGGCCAACTCTTGCACGTGTCATAAGAGCTGAAGTGATGCAAGTTCGTTCGGCCGAATACGTCCAAATTTCCCGACGAATGGGGAAATCCCGTTGGTGGATTGCGGGAAATCACATATTTCCGCATTTAATCCCTCAGCTATTCATCGGCTTTATGCTCATGTTCCCTCATGTGATCCTGCACGAAGCTTCGGTCACATTTTTAGGATTAGGGTTATCGCCGCATGAACCAGCTATCGGGATCATCTTATCGGAATCAATGAAATACTTGTCGTCCGGTATGTGGTGGCTCGCATTTTTCCCGGGTCTTTGTTTACTCATTGTTGTACGGACATTTGAAGCGATTGGAGAAAATCTCCGTCTGCTCATAGATCCTGTCAGAGCGAATGAGAAGTGAGCTGTAAAATGGAAAGGAATGAGGCAAATAGTAGTCATTCCTTTCGTCAGGTTAGGAGGTACCGAATGTCAATCCTTGAAGTGAACGATTTATCAATCTCTTTCAATCAATATACAAGCGGGCTAAAACAAAGGAAATTGAATGTCATTTCGAACTTAAACATAGCGCTTGAAAAAGGGAAGATTACAGCAGTCGTCGGAGCAAGTGGTTCTGGGAAGAGCTTGTTGGCAAACGCCATTCTCGGAATCTTACCGAATAATGCAAATGTCAGTGGAACGATTAGCTATGAAGGAGAAGTGCTTACGCAAGCACGACAATCTTCATTACGCGGTTCAGAAATTGCGCTCATCCCACAATCAGTAAATTATTTAGATCCGCTCATGCGTGTAGGCAACCAAGTCCGGACTTCCGTAAAAGCAGGAGACCCTGTGGGAGAACAGCAAAAGGTTTTTGAGCGACTTCATTTGAATAAAAACGTGGAAAAAATGTATCCGTTTCAGCTTTCCGGAGGCATGGCGCGGCGGACTCTATTATCTACCGCAATCGTTAGTGGGGCAAAGGTAATTATTGCAGATGAACCAACACCTGGACTCGATCCAATTGTCATTAAGGAAGCGTTGGAAAGCTTCCGGGAACTTGCAGACAGTGGATGTGCTGTTATGCTCATTACGCATGATATCGGTTCCGCATTAACAATTGCGGATGAAATAGCTGTTTTTTATGCGGGGACTACCGTTGAAATAGCTCCTGTGGACAATTTTTCGGGTGACGGTGAAGCGCTTCGACATCCTTATACAAGAGCGTTATGGAGAGCATTGCCCCAAAATGATTTTATCCCGATACCGGGTTCACAGCCCCATCCAGGTGAATTGCCGCCCGGTTGTCTGTTCGCTCCTCGTTGCCCACTTGCAACGCCAGAATGCGACAAAGGACAACCGGAAATGCGCAACCTTCGGGATGGAAAGGTGAGGTGTATACATGCGGATTGAAGCGAAAAATCTAGGCTTCCGTTATGGGGATGGACCTTTTTTATTCCGGGGAGTTAATTTGACTGTAGAGCAAGGCGAAATCGTAGGGCTCACAGCGCCGAGTGGGCACGGGAAAACAACACTTTGCCGTATTTTAGCAGGCTTTGAAAAACCGTTAGAAGGAAGTGTATCGATAGACGGTACACCAATTTCTTCAGACGGATACCATCCTGTCCAATTAGTTTTTCAACATCCGGAAAAAGCGGTGAACCCGCGATGGAAAATGGAGAAGGTGTTGAACGAAGGGGGCAAGCCTGATCCCGGACTGCTAGACTTACTAGGGATCCAGCAGGAATGGATGACACGTTGGCCAAATGAGCTATCTGGCGGCGAATTGCAACGGTTTTGTGTAGCGAGAGCATTGAATGCAAACACACGCTTTTTAATTGCTGATGAAATGACAACAATGCTCGACGCAATTACCCAAGCCCAAATTTGGCACGCGGTTTTAGAAGTCGCCAAAAAAAGGTCGATGGGCATTATCATTGTCAGTCACGAGAAGGCGCTCGTCGATAGACTTTGCGACCGCGTCATCGATTTGAATCAAATGGATGCAAACTGAAAATAAAGTATTTCCTTGTCGTAATGGCATGGATATACTTTATTTTTTTTGTGAATAATCTTTCATTGCATGAAGCATTAAAGCTTCATATAATAGCAATAACTTATAGGTTCATTACACATATGAGGAGAATAAAGATGATCGATTATTTTCTAGGGCTGAGCCCGGTTCAACAAGCATTGGTCGCCACCTTGTTCACATGGGGGATGACTGCTGTCGGAGCTGCCTTAGTCTTTACAACGAAGAAAGTAAACCAGAAGTTAATGGATGGAATGTTGGGCTTTGCGGGTGGTGTCATGATTGCTGCAAGCTTTTGGTCGCTACTAGCTCCCGCCATTGAACTGGCTGAGGAAGTTAGTTCGTTCCCATCTTGGTTTCCAGCGGTTGTCGGCTTTTTACTTGGAGGCTTCTTTCTATGGTTAGCAGATAAGATCATTCCCCATTTGCATCCAAGCTCATCGATGAAGGACGCGGAAGGCATCAACCCCGCCAGTAGGAGGCGGAGCACTCTCCTCGTCTTTGCGATAACGTTGCACAACATACCGGAAGGCCTTGCGATTGGTGTCGCCTTCGGTGCAGTTGCTGCCGGCATGCCGTCCGCAACAATGGCAGCTGCAATTGCGTTAGCTGTTGGAATCGGAATTCAAAACTTTCCTGAAGGAACAGCAGTTTCAATGCCATTACGGAGAGATGGAATGTCTCGCCGAAAAAGTTTCTTTTATGGACAATTTTCCGGAGCAGTCGAACCGATTTCAGCTGTTATCGGTGTTCTCGCCGTTACGACGATGCAACCCCTTCTTCCATTCGCTTTGAGCTTCGCTGCAGGAGCAATGATTTTTGTCGTCGTGGAAGAAGTCATTCCAGGCTCACAGGAAAATGGTAATAAAGATTTAGCTTCAATTTGCCTCATGTTAGGATTTGCAGTCATGATGATACTGGATGTGGCGTTTGGGTAATTCGCTGCATTCGAGTGGCCGGTGCCTGTGCAAGATTTTTGTCTTGCGCAGGCATCAGGCACCAAATCAATGGAGCTGAAGTTATTTTTTTAGCCGCACAACATTTTGTATACCAAAGAAACGATATTTTCGCACCCGTTCAATATGATTAAATCCTAAGTCTTTAAGTTTTCGTTTTAAACGATAGGCACTCCCATTGGCGATTGTCCATATGGAAAGGTTTTGCATCGATTTGTCCTTGAGAATATCGTGTAAGTCTTTCAACTGGTAGTCAACGATAAAAGCTGATTGTGGAGGGAGATCTTCTGGAGGATTGACGATTTCCGTCCGAATCAATCGGTCATGCCGTTTAAAAATAATTTCTTGCTCCTCGTTAGCATAAAGACGGAAACCTTTGAAAAATTCTGGCACACGTGTTGATTGATTGTCCGTTCCTAACACTTCTTTGATCCCCACTTCGCGGAAATAGGAAATGTCTTCTGTATTGTTACGTTCCAGTCGGTACACATCGATTACTCGCAAATTTATTTGGCTCCGGATAACTGTCGTTAGCTTTTTGAGAAATTCTAAAATCTTCATATGTGAAATGAAATATTTAATTTCACCTAACGTTTCGCGTTTGAAATCCACATAACGACGGCTTGAACGGAGTTTAAATTTGAATGAATAAAATAAAGAGATAATATCTCGAAACACCCGTTCTCTTTTTCCTCTCGTGCTCATTACATACTGTCTCGTGAAATCTAAATGGGTGGACCATTCAACCTTATAGGGCTCATAGCCATTGCAATAATCCATTACTTTGATGTATGATGCTTTTGTTTTCTGCAAGTCTTTGTAGATGATCATACTGCCAGGACCGAAAAGGTGGAAATCTGGATCATGTCCAATTCGATAACAAGCCTTTCTATCCCTGCAGCACGCGTAAAAGGTGAACCCGATAATCGTATCTTCAAATTTAAGTTTGTTAACTTCTAGACGGAAGGACTTGCTTTTTTCATTGAATAAACTTTCGAAAAATGCCCTTTTTACTGGATTGGTGAACCCGCTGCTTTCGAACCTTTTCTTCCATCTCTTGTCATATATCTCGAATACTTCATTCAAATTCTCAACTTGTACTTCCTCATGCGT
This sequence comes from Sporosarcina sp. UB5, assembly GCF_050859005.1. GTDB lineage: Bacteria > Bacillota > Bacilli > Bacillales_A > Planococcaceae > Sporosarcina. The sequence goes on along the minus strand of NZ_CP125984.1, from coordinate 126,933 downwards.
TACCTTGCCAAGGGTCTGCAGTTTCCGCTCACGACGATTGATGTTGGCGACCTTTTTTCGTAGCTTCCTCTTGTATTCCGGAAGTTCGATTAATGATAAATCGATTTTCGGTTCCACAGTTCTGAAGATGGAGTAAGGGAGTTGGTTCCGGATCGCATACGATTCAATGAGTCGGGAAGTTTCTTGGCTTTCAAGTAAGTCATTCAGCTGAAAAATAATCCGCCCAAAACGCTGTGAAAGCTCATCAAATAAGTACTCAACCGCTTTTCCTCGCCACTTTGTACATGAAATTACATCCATGTAATCGCTATGGATAAATTGAAATCGATGAATGCCGAACCGCACAGAATGTACAAATGGAAAGAAGGCGACAATCTCGTTATTGTATTTCACGATGTAAATTTCGAATGATCCAGGCTTTTTGAAGAACGACAACCAAGAGAAGAACCATTCAGGCTCAATGAATGGATTTGTGTTTCCCTCCTTTTCCAGCAATGTAGCCCAACTTCTCCTGAATTTCTCTAGTTCTTCTAATGAGTGCACGACGCTATACTGAAACATTCGAAGTCTTCCTGTTCTCCACATCATCATCCTTTTGTCATATTTCCTCTATAAAAATATATTCTTGGCCGGTAGAGATAGAACTGAAGTGAATAAATCTAAATGAGCATGGATGGGGCATTTTCCCGTCCGTGCTTTTTCTAGTGCTTAAAAATCTTGCGTGTATATCGTCATTAACGGAATACATTCAAATTGCATATGATACTTTGCAGAAACAATCAAATAGAGGTGGAATTGTTGTCATTGGCAAACGGATTATATGGAGGAGTGAAATGTGGAACGGGACAGTCACCAAAGAGTAGAAATGAATCCAATTGTAATCCAAAAGGATTTATTCAGAAAAAGGTTGTTTGATATTATCGCTAGCACAATTCTAATAGTATGTTGCATTCCCTTATTTCTTATTTTGCCGGTATTAATTGTAATCAATTCTGGTAGGCCGGTATTCTTCACACAATCGAGAACAGGAAGGAATCATGAACAGTTTACAATCATAAAGTTCCGTACTATGAAACAGACAAATAATGATGGCAATGTACATAAATATAACTGGAATGGTGGAGTTCCTGACGACTTTGTATTCAAATCCAGTTTTGATTCTAAGGTCACTCCGATTGGTAAAGTGTTACGAAAGTATAGTTTGGATGAGGTGCCTCAGCTATTTAATGTGTTGCTAGGGAGCATGAGCATGGTAGGACCACGGCCGGAAATTCCTGAAATTACGGCGTGTTACAATTCGAGGCAGGCGAAACGGCTTCACGTGAAACCAGGGTTGACTGGCTATGCCCAAATTAACGGACGGTCTGAAATTAATCACGGACAAAAAATCGAGTACGACCTATACTATGTTGAAAATCGATCATTCCTTTTTGATATGAAAATCCTATTGGCGACGGTGAAGTATGTAGTTATGGGGAAGGGAGCATATTGAATTGATATCATTCATTAACAACAAGGTAGGGGCATTATGAATGAAGATATCGGAATTAACGATTTAATAACCGCTATTCGTAAACGGATGAAGCGAATTATCTTGTTAGCCATTTTGTTTTTAGTTTGTGGTGGGTTAATCGGTTATTTCATTCCTCCTACTTATGAAGCGAAAATCGATCTTCTTGTAAACTCCGTCGTTGAATCACGAACGTCTCCGCAAATGGCGGAAATTGACACAAACCTTCGTCTGATCGAAACATATAAGCAAATATTAAAAAGTGACCGAATGGTAAACAAAGTGAATGCGAAGTTAGAAAATATTTATACAAAAACTGATTTTGCAAAAAAAATCAAATTTGAGTCTAACGATCGGTCACAAATTATTACCATTGTTGCACACGATAAAACAGCTGAAAGAACCGCAAACCTGGCAAATACTTATGCGGAAACTTTCCAAGACGAGATTGGAATGCTTATGAACTTCGATAATGTCACGATTTTAAAAGAAGTGGTCGCGGATTCAGATACTAAGATAATTAATTACAGTCCCATTCTTTACGCTACCTTCGCTTTATTCTTAAGTGTTGTAGCCAGTTTAGCCATAATCATCGCGAAAGAAGTCTACTATCCACTAATCGACTCCACGGAAAAGGTTGAAAAAATCCTCCAACTACATCCATTGGGACATATGACTAAAGAATTAGGTAGTTCCGATAGGTTAACGGGGATATATCAAAATTTCTCTAGTAATTTGGCAGTTAATGTACATTATTATTGTAGGCAACAAGGAATAAAAACAATTATGATGATTAGCCCTGATTCGGGAGAATGGAAGACGTTTATTGCTGAACATCTTGCAGTAGCAGTCGCGTCAAACAATATTAAAACTGTTTTTGTCGATGTTGATTACCGAAAATTGGATGGTTTTGCAAAGCCATTCAATCTACCATCTAGAAAAGGGTTAACTTCCGTTATTTTAGGACAACAAAAACTACAAGATGTCATTCAACAGACAAAACATGAGAATTTATTTTTCATTGGCACGGGATCACTTCTCCCAAATCCTACAATGTTTCTCATCTCGAAGAAAATGGAAAAAATCATTGCAGAACTGGAAAGTGAATTCGACTTAATTATTATCGATACGCCTAACTTATCAGTGCCTGATGCGATAAATTTATTACCGCTAGTGCATGGTACTATCTTCGTCATAAACGCACAAACAACAACAAAGAAAAAAGCTCTGGAAAGTCTCCATACATTGAAAAAATTTAATGGGAAAATACTGGGCGCTATTTTACATCATGGCAAAAATCTGTCACTCATAAAGAAACCTTATGATACTTGAAACTGGAAGGCTGCCATTTCATTATCTATGCGGTAATCTTGCACTCAGTTTTTCGGGAGATGGTTAGGAGACTTAAAATGAAATGAAAAAACTAATGATTACCTTCATCTCAACTGGATTGTTATTCACTAATTTTACTGGACTTCGCTTATGGGGCCCAGTTGGACTTGGTGAATTGCTATTACTAATTTCGTCTGTAAGCTTACTCATGTATCCGCTTAGCGGTAGGAATATAATTGTGAGTAAAAAGTCTATTGAATTGCTTCTATTGATTGCTTCATTTTTTTTCCTTATGACAGTTTCAACTGTGTACGGCCTGTTAAATTATAATTTTGTCTTACATGATTATGTAGCTTTTTTGCTCTCAATTCTTTTGATTAGTGCTCTTGCCTTTGTGGAAAATAGTCTTAAGTTAATTGATAAAATCATGAAAAGGTTTTATCTACTCTCTGCTGGGTATATAATTTTTCTTATCATATACGTATCATTCATTTCAAACACGTTTTTGGGACATAATTTGCTGTACTACAATGTCAGAATGCAAGGGTTTTCGACAAACCCTAATCAATTGGCATTATTAATGGTAATCATTGTCCCATTTTCCCTCTATTTTCTCCTGAAAGGGATTTATCCTAAACTATTCAATGTACTAGTTCTTCTAGGGTCCCTTTACGTCTCACTTCAAACCTATAGCGATGCCCTCTATGTTGCAATACTTTGTGGGGGCTTAGTTTTTTCGTTTTGTACTATTTTAGTTAGTGAAAAAGTAAGAAAAGGTACGAAAATCATCATCCTACTGTTTTTGTCATTACTACCATTCATAGTTGTTTTTATAGATAAAATGATGATTATATTTGAAGCATTTGATAAGAATAATGATCAGGCGAGTATTCGACTCATTCTTTGGAAAAATGGGCTCAAAGCATTCACCTCATCACCTTTTTGGGGAAATGGAACTGGTGCCCATTCAGGGGTTACTGGACCTTTCATGAATTTCGAATCACATAATTCATTCATAGACTTTATATCGATGTTCGGACTACTTGGCTTATTAATTGTCGCAATATTGTTTACGAAAATTGTAGTTAATAATCTGCAATCGCCATTTTTTTTGAGTGTCCTTTTTTCCATCCTTACTTTTTCAATGTTTCATAATACTATTCGACAACCGCTAGTATGGTTTTTTTTTACTGTACTTTATTTAGGTACTAATGCCAAAAAAAGCACGTAAGTTTTGACTGTTGATTGAATTTGAAGATGGCGATTGTTTCACGAATTTTTTGGAGGTGATTATTTGGATATTGTAGTAACAGGTGCAGCAGGTTTTATCGGTTATCATCTGTCTAAAAAATTACTGAAACTAGGACATCATGTGATTGGAATTGATAACCTAAATGACTATTATGATGTGTCGCTTAAAATTGCTCGAATCAATGACATCGACGATAATAATTTCACCTTCCATGTTCTTGATATTACAGATCGTGAAAAATTAACTACAGTCTTCGAAGAAAAAACGCCGGATCTTGTCATTCATCTGGCCGCACAGGCGGGGGTTCGTTACAGCTTGGAAAACCCCCATATTTATATCAATTCAAATATAATTGGTTTTATGAACATTTTGGAGGCGTGTAGGGCAGGACAGGTGTCTCATCTTATCTATGCATCATCCAGTTCTGTTTACGGTGCAAATACATCGTTACCTTTTAAGACTTCGGATAATATCGATCATCCATTGAGTTTGTATGCAGCGACTAAGAAGGCAAATGAATTGATGGCCCACACGTATAGTAGCTTGTATGGATTGCCAACGACTGGGTTAAGGTTTTTCACTGTTTATGGTCCTTGGGGAAGACCTGATATGGCATTATTCAAGTTCACAAAAAACATTATTGAAGGAAAACCAATCGATGTTTATAACAACGGGGAGATGCTCCGGGATTTCACATACATTGATGATATTGTTGAAGCGATTTGCCGACTCGTTGATAGTAAGGCAGAGCCAAATGTTGACTGGTCGGGAAATAATCCCGACCCCGCGACCAGTTTCGCACCTTATAGAATTTACAACATAGGTAACAATAGCCCTGTTAAGTTGCTGGATTTCATCGAACAAATTGAAGAAAAACTTCGAATCAAAGCCGTGAAAAATTTTCTACCATTGCAAGCAGGGGATGTTCCTGCAACGTATGCTGAAACAAATGATCTCTTTACAATGATTGGATTTCGACCACAGACTTCAATTCAAGAAGGTGTAGGTAAGTTCATTGATTGGTATTTGGAATACCACAATATAATTGAGTAGGATGGTTTATTTGATAAAAAAAATTGGAGTTATAGGGCTAGGGTATGTTGGTCTTCCTGTTGCGGTAAATTTCGGAAAAGAATTTCCCGTCCTAGGATTCGACATAGATAAGCAACGAATTAAACAGTTGACGCAAGGTATAGATTGTACAAATGAAGTGGTTCAAGCAGATATTTTGCAAACCAATATTGAATTCACAACTGACAGTAGACGATTGCGAGAAGTCGATTTCATCATTATTTGCGTTCCGACACCAATCGATTCCAATCATCAACCCAATTTGTCACATTTACTTGCAGCATCTGAAACTGTAGGGAAGCATCTACAAAAAAATACAATCGTCGTGTATGAATCAACTGTTTACCCCGGAGCAACGGAAGAGGAATGTATTCCTGTATTAGAAAGAGCTTCGGGGTTACGTTGTGGCGAGGATTTTTTTGTAGGATATTCACCTGAACGTATCAATCCAGGTGATCATATCCATACATTTTCGACCATAAAGAAAGTAGTTTCAGCGCGGGAACCAAAAGTGTTGGATATTATTGCAGAGACTTATGGGAAAGTCATCGGTGCCGGGATTCATAAGTCGAGTTCCATTAAAGTCGCGGAGGCAGCAAAAGTTATTGAAAACACACAACGTGATGTAAATATAGCCTTAATGAATGAGTTTGCCTTAATATTTGACCGGTTGGGAATTGACACGACGGAGGTAATAGAGGCAGCGAGGACGAAATGGAATTTTATTCACTTCACTCCTGGCTTAGTTGGGGGACATTGTATTGGAGTAGATCCCTATTACTTAACGTATAAAGCAAAAATGATTGGACATCATCCAGAGGTCATCCTTGCAGGTAGGCGCATGAATGATGATATGGGTAAATTCATCGCACTTACAATTGTTAAGAAATTAATAAAGCATGATGTCGCTATTCAAGGAGCATTAGTAACTGTACTTGGACTTTCATTTAAAGAAAATGTACGAGACTTGCGTAATTCGAAGGTAGTAGATATTATTCGAGAGTTGCAGGATTTTGGATTAACAGTCCAAGTGAATGATGATTTAGTTAATCCGGAAATTGCAAAAATGCAATATGGTATTGATGTTATTCCATTGAATGAACTGGAAAAATCAGATGCGGTCGTGTTGGCAGTTCCTCATCGTCATTATGTTGATGCTGGATGGCGACAAATGGAAGATTTATTGAAGGAGGGAGCATCCCTCGTTATTGATATAAAAAGCGTGTTGGATCTTAAAAAGAAACCTTCTCAAATTGATGTATGGAGACTTTAAATTGAAGACAGGAGTAGAAGGAAGGGGGATGAAATGAAGGTTCTTCAATTAACTGCAGTTGACTTCACGGTGAAGAAACTACTACTTCCCCTCGTGGATGAAATGATAGCTCAAGGCTATGAAGTGCATATTGCGTGTTTTGTTGATGAAATAGGTGAAGGACTACGAAACGAAAATTATATACTACACCATATACCTTTTAAACGGAATTTGAATTTGTTGAGCCATGTGAGCAGTTTACTAAAACTGCTCCAACTAATGAGAAAGGAACGGTATGCTATCGTGCATACCCACACGCCTGTCGCTAGTTTGATAGGAAGACTCGCTGCAAAATTAACAAGAATCCCTTTGATCGTGTACACCGCGCATGGGTTCTATTTCCATGAACATATGGGGAAATTAGCGTTCAAAATTCATTTTGCACTTGAAAAATTATGGGCAAGGGCATTCACCGATCAATTATTTCTTCAAAGTAAAGAGGATTATCAATTTGCGCTTGATAACAATTTTAAGCAAGCAAATCGATTGCATCATATTAATAACGGCGTCTCGAAGGTACGGTTTAATCCGAAGCTATTTGACACAAAAGTTTTAAAAGAGAAATATCAAATTACAGATAAATTGGCCTTTGCTTTTGTCGGGCGACTTGTCGAGGAAAAAGGACTAAAAGAATTGCTCAATGCATTTGCAAAAGTGAGTGAAAATAGGAATGACCTTGTGCTAATGGTAATTGGCGGTGCAAGCATTGGAGATCGAGATACTGTGCAAATTGAAGATTTGCTGAATACTTTGCCGGCCGAAACACGAAATAACATTAAATTTATGGGATTAAGGGATAATATTCCTGAACTATTAGCTGCTGTTGATATATTTGTACTTCCTTCTTATCGAGAAGGCCTTCCACGTTCGATTATTGAAGCAATGGCAATGGGCAAACCTATAATTGCTACTAATATTCGTGGTTGTAGAGAAGAAGTGCAAGACGGCGTAAATGGATTCCTGTGCACTCCGAAAAGCAGCACTTCACTCGCTAACGCCATGGAAAAAATGATAGAGAACAAAGATCAGAGAGAAGAAATGGGTAGAACGGGAAGAGAAATTTTTTTACGAGAGTACGATGAAGAACGAGTTTTGGAAAGGCAAATGACCATTTTTAATCGATACAGAAAAAACCACCTAAAAGGGTAGCGGATATGGAAAACTTGGGTTCCTTGAAAAGTAAGACAATAAAGGGGTTATGGTGGAGTTTCGCTGATTTAATGATTAATCACGGAATTCAATTCGTCATTCAAATTATTCTTGCGCGCTTATTATTGCCAGAACATTTCGGTATTATAGGCATGATTTTAATATTCATCGCCATTTCTGAATCGATTATTGAAAGTGGATTTTCACAGGCATTAATACGTGATCAACATGCTACACAAGTGGATTATTCTACAGTATTCCATTTCAATATGATCGTTTCTATATTACTCTATTTACTTATATTTTTATCTGCTCCTATTATTAGCGATTTCTTTAACGAGCCGCAACTCGTAAGCATAATTAGAGTACTGTCGACAGTGCTGATCATTAAATCCCTTGGAATTGTCCAAAGGGTGTTGTTACGAAAGAAAGTTGACTTTAAAACAATGACAAAGATCAGCTTCATTTCCGTCATTTGTTCAGGCACTGTGACAGTCGTCATGGCGTTTATGGGGTATGGCGTATGGAGTTTAGTCGTCAACATGATCTTGTTGCAGTCTGGGCAGACAGTATTTTTATGGCTATTCAATCGATGGTATCCTTCTTGGACATTCAATATTCAGTCGTTCAAAAGATATTTTGTGTTTGGCTACAAATTACTGCTATCCGGTATGATTTATACATTTTATGAGAATTTATACTTCCTTATTATTGGTAGACTCTTTACCCCAAATCAGCTTGGTTATTATACAAATGCAGTCAAAGTGAAAGATTTAGCGTCAATGGCTATTATTGTAACCGTTCAGCGTGTCACTTTTCCTGTACTTAGCAGCATTCAGAATGACGAGGAACGTTTGAAATCCGGCTTCAGAAATACAATCAAGACTGCGGCTTATATTAACTTTCCATTAATGATAGGGTTGGCCGCAATAGCAAAGCCGTTATTTCTTTTGTTATTAGGAGAGAAATGGCTACCATCCGTTATCTATTTTCAATTGCTTTGTTTTGAGGGGATGCTTTATCCAATTCATTCCTTGAACCTGAATATTTTACAGGTGAAAGGAAGGTCTGATTTATTTTTATTACTTGAAGTCATAAAAAAAATCATTTTAACGATTTTGATTGTATGCGCATTGTATTTTAGTTTAGGAATACTAGGTTTAATTGGAGCGGCGGTAATCAATTCGTTCATATCCTTACTTTTAAATGCAGTATATTCGGCGAAACAAATCGATTATTCATCAACTGAACAGCTTAAAGACCTTTTGCCAAGCTTCCTAATTGCCGTAATTATGGGTGCTATCGTCCACCAGTTCGGAAGTATGCTAGCAATAGGGAATGGACTGCAGCTTATTGTTCAAATTTCTCTTGGTGTAATCATTTATATAGGATTAAGTAAACTAGTAAAGATTCAGGAGTTAAAAATGATTTATGAGCTCCTATTACCTTTTATTAAAAAAACAAGGCGTCTAATCAGAAAGCGAACAAATAATGTCGATGATAAAATATGCAAAGGGGAGACTATGGAATTATTTAGTATTACTTCACTAGAACAGTTGACGGAATATGAAAAACAATGGTCTCTTATTTTGGAAGAGAATAAAAATAGCAATCCATTCATTGAATTTCCATGGATATTCGAATGGTGGAAACATTTTGGTGGAAATGATGTTGAGATTTTAGTTGTGAGAAGTGAGGGAAGGGAAATTGGTTTTCTTCCTTTTCGTGTAAAACGTAACCTGTTTGGATATGTATATACATTTATGGCATTCGGTGATGCCAATTATATGGATATGGTTATTGAAGAAGGGCGAAACGATGAAGTAATTGCTTTTGTTTTGGATGAGGTTTTTAGGACGAAAAGAAACGTTGTCTTCTATTTACATGGTTTATTGGAAAGTGGAAAGGCGTCGCGAAGTTTGGAAAATTATTTACGTAAACGAAAACTTGGCTTTTCGGTCCACCGTGTCATTACGCCTTACGTTGACTTAGAAAAGATTGTTAATGACGAATATATGAATAAGAGGCAAAGGCTGCACCGGTTGTCACGACGAGAAAAAAGACTGCGAGAAAACGGTTCAATCGAAATACTACGAAGTAGTCTGGAAGAGATGGATGAAATATTCAATCTGCATGATAAACAATGGAAAAAGAAAAGTGATACAAGCGGTTTTTCAGATGAAAAGAAAAAAGAATTTTATCGAAGTTTGGCATGTATTAACGAAGGGCCATTAAAAACGGAGATAGATTCACTTAATTTGAACGGCACAATAATTGCTTTTAGTTATGGCTTTAAGTGCCGGGGACGTTACCTGTCTTACGTGTTAGGCTTTGACACGGATTTTGAAGTGTTTAGTCCAGGAAGAATTCTTGAAAAGGAATTAATTCTTCTGTGTAAAAAGAGAAAAGACCGAATTTTTGACTTGAGTATAGGTTATGAGACGTATAAATTTGATTGGAACACCGACGAGGATTTCACGCGAAGAATGATTTTTTCTTCAGGTGGATTGGTAGCTAAAATGATGAGGTTGAAATATTCATGGAAAGAAACGTTGATTGAGCGAATAAAGAAGAATTACCGACTTGTCCTTTTTAAGCGGAATAGCATGGGGAAGTTTTCATATGTACTTCGAAATTTATTCAACGAGAAGGAATCGGTGGAAGCAAGAGCGGAATTGTATGGCTATTTAACTAGAATTGGAAATTTTATTTACAAACGCGAACGACATATCGTGTACAAAGTTAAGAAAATAAATTTGCCCGAGTTGCCCACCAGCAATAATTATTACGAACTGAATCTCGGAGCAGCATTAGACAATCGAATGAATACCAGAGGAAGGAAAAATGATTTTTGTCGGAAAGTGTATGGGGGATACAGGGGGTATTACACATTAGAAGGTGAAACGTTTGACGATGTTACTTGGACAAATGAAAAAGTGTTGCGTATAGATAGCGTGCCTTACGTTGAAAACTTCCGACGAAAGTCTGTCTCTATTGAGAACTGGAAAGAAGGGGAACTAAAAGAAATTTGCGCATTAATAGTAAAGGAGAGCTCAGCAGGGATCTTATACACAACTGTTAGAGAAGAGGAAAAGACTAAAATCGCCGAATTGGAAAGTATAGGTTTCACAGCTGAAAAACATGTCTTTAAAAGGACATATTGTGGTTTCAGTAAAATGATAATTTCCCATTTTGAGTGATGAGGATTTTAGTGTTTGGAAAAGTATACTTTTGTTTAAAGGTTCGAAATCTGAAGCTGGAACTGACGAGGAGGATTCTATGAAGAGGCATGGTGCCCTGATCATCTCACTCGATTTTGAGCTTAATTGGGGAGTACATGATTCCATTCCACTTGAAAAATATAAAGAAAATCTTCTTGGAGTACGTGAGGCAATCCCGGAAATGCTTGAGCTGTTCAGTCGATATGATATCCATGCAACTTGGGCAATAGTAGGAATGCTTTTTTTTGATGATAAAAAGAAGTTACTTGCGAATTTCCCAGATTATCTACCTTCTTATCAAAACGAAAATTTCTCACCATACGGTAAAATAGAATCTATAGGTATAAATGAAAATGAGGACCCATTCCATTACGGTCTTTCATTGATAAAACAAATAATGAACTCTCCAAATCAAGAAATCGGAACTCATACATTTTCCCATTATTACTGTTTGGAAGAAGGTCAAACGGGACATGAATTCGAATCCGATTTAACCGCTGCATGTGATGTTGCGAATGCTGAAGGAATCCACATTAAATCAATTATATTCCCAAGAAATCAAGTGAATCCAGCGTATTTACAAATTTGCAAAGAACAAGGAATACAATGTTACAGAGGTACTGAAGATAGTTGGGTCTATCAAGCTAGCCGGAAAAATAACGAAGGATATTTTAAAAGAGCTTTTAGGTTGCTTGACTGTTATATTAATCTTTTTGGTCACCATACTTATCCAATTGGTGAAGTAGAAACAAAACAAATCGTCAACTTGCCTTCAAGTAGGTTTTTACGTCCATATCAATCGAAGTTCAATTCCATTGAATCTTTGCGTCTAAAAAGGATTAAAAACAGTTTGACGTATGCTGCGAAAAATAATGAAGTATTTCATCTTTGGTGGCATCCGCATAACTTTGGAAAAAATCTTAAAGAAAACATTCGATTTTTGAGGGAAATTCTTGACCATGTTGAAAATTTACGTTCTCAATACGGTTTTACGAGCATGACGATGGAAGAAGCCACGAAGCTTGCACTACAATGGAAAAAAGAAAAGGACTCACATGCCTTCCTGTAAAAGCCCCTGCCATTATTGGTAGAGGTTTATTTTTTTATTACAGGCCGACTATCAATTTAAAAATCCCCTGAATGAGTAGTTCCATTCAGGGGATACGTTTCATTAAAAACAAGTAAACTGGTCAATTCGATTCAAATCAATTCCGAAGTACACCCATCTGCGACGATTTGGTCTCCAGCGATATCCCGCAACAGAAGTGCGGCCGACGAATGTAGGGAAGTACCAGAATCCATGCCGTCTAGACGTCCAAACAAACGTGTACCTATACAAGCAACCTCTAATTGCGCCGGGATCTACTGCGAAGAGTTGTGCACTTGGATAGGACGGTGTGTAGTTCGGTGGCGGTGAAGTTGGTGCTTGTTGACCACCTTGCCCAGGAGGGAATCCACCGCCTGGGAACCCAGGTGTTTGGCCTGGGGGAAACCCGCCGCCAGGGAACCCCGGTCCGCCTGGTCCAGGAGGGAACCCGCCGCCAGGGAATCCCGGTCCGCCTGGTCCCGGAGGAAATCCCCCACCCGGAAATCCTCCACCAGGAAATCCTGGAGGTCCAAATGGTCGCTGAGCTGTGTAACCTCCATAATTCATGTCGAAATTCGGCATAGCCATGCCTGTCATATAGTCACCCATCCCGTAGGTCGGCATGCCTGCGCCGGGCATCCACCCGTCCATCCCCTGTTGCATTCCATAAGGCTCGCCAGCATATCCTTCCGGCAGCTGCGGATACCATTGCTCGTCTTCGAAATTATTCGTCATCATGTCTCTCCCTTCAAACGATTCCTCCTATCTTATGTAACAATGAAAGAAATGGGTTGGACTCTTGGGTAAAGGAAAACTTTTTTCGTTGTATTACTACACTAAAACGTCAGCGAATCACCATAGAACAAATTTTCGTAAAACTAACCATAATCCCTTCGGTATCGTGTACGATACATAATAGTAGGAATACGTTATTTTCTTGTTGAAAGGATGGTTTGAATGATTGAATTGACTGGTTCTTCTCTTACGCTCGAACAAATGGAAGGGCTTTTATATAAAGGGAATAAAGTTGTGCTGAATGCCGATGCGTTGAAACGCGTGCAAAAAAGCAGGGAAGCGGTTAATCGGATAGTCGAGAATGACAAGACGGTGTATGGCATCAATACTGGCTTCGGCAAATTTAGCGATGTGAAAATTGACGAAAAGGATACGAAAGCGTTGCAGCTGCACTTGATTCGCTCGCATGCATGTGGAGTCGGAGAACCTTTTTCTGAAAGGGTTTCGCGCGCTATGGTTATCTTGCGATTGAATGCGCTTCTCAAAGGTTTTTCCGGAATCCGAGTTGAGGTGCTAGAACGATTTGCGTTCATGGTAAATAACGATATTCACCCGGTCATTCCGCAGCAAGGATCACTCGGAGCTTCGGGGGATCTAGCGCCGCTCTCTCATTTAGCACTCGTCCTATTAGGTGAAGGATTTGTTTGGCGTGATGGCGGGCACATTCCTGCTCGGCAAGTTTGGAGAGAATTCGGCATGGAACCAATTGTCCTTGAAGCAAAAGAAGGGCTTGCGTTAATTAACGGCACGCAGGCAATGACCGCGCAAGGAGTCGTCAACTATTTAGAGGCTGAAAAACTTGCGTACAGTAGCGAATGGATTGCGGCGATGACAATGGAGGCATTGCACGGGATTACAGATGCTTTTCATCCCGCGATCCACGAGGCGCGAGGATATAAGGAACAAGTAGATGTCGCGGCTAGAATGTTGAAATGGCTGGACGATAGCCAATTGACGACGAAGCAGGGGGAGAAGCGCGTTCAGGACGCTTATTCAATCCGTTGTATCCCACAAGTTCATGGAGCTAGCTGGCAAGTGCTTTCGTATGTGAAGGAGAAATTGGAGATTGAAATGAATGCCGCGACCGATAATCCGCTCATTTTTGAAGACGGCGCGGTCGTCGTGTCAGGCGGGAATTTCCACGGACAGCCGATCGCATTCGCAATGGACTTTTTGAAAATCGGTATCGCGGAGCTCGCGAATATATCGGAGCGTCGTATCGAGCGACTCGTCAATCCGCAATTGAATGAAGGGTTGCCGCCGTTTTTAAGTTCACAACCGGGCTTGCAATCGGGAGCGATGATTTTGCAATACTCGGCAGCAAGCCTCGTATCGGAAAATAAAACATTGGCGCATCCGGCATCTGTTGATTCAATTCCATCTTCGGGCAACCAAGAGGATCATGTGTCAATGGGGACAATTGGTTCGAGGCATGCACAACAAATTATTACAAACGCAAGACATGTATTGGCCATCGAAGCGTTATGCGCCATGACGGGATGCGTGTTTCGAGGCGTCGACAAAATGGCGCCGAAAACGCGCGGGAAATTGGAAGGACTCCTGCAAGTCGTTGCTCCGATAACAGAGGACCGGGTCTTTGGGCCGGATATTGAAAGAATTGCGGACTATTTAAATGAATAATGGCTGAGGGCGCCGCAGAAAATCAGTGAGACTGATATTCTGCGGCGTCCCGCGCTTAAAGCAGTGCGTCCCGCGCTCAAAGTGAAGCGTTCCGCGTCCAAAGCGAAGCGTCCCGCGTCCAAAGCGAAGCATTTCGCGTCCAAAGTGGTGCGTCCCGTGTCCAAAGCGAAGCATCCCGCGTCCAAAGTGCGGCGTTCCGCGTCCAAAGTGAGGCATCCCGTGTCCAAAGCGAAGCGTCTCTGACTCAAAGTACAGCGCCTCGCACCCGAAGTTCTCGTTTACACGCTAATAGTTCTCGTTCCAAGCTATTAAGTTCTCATTCATCCCCGAAGAGTTCTCGTTCCAAGCAATAAACTTCTCATTCACCCCAAAAAACTTCTCAATTCCATGGAAATACTTCTCATTCATGCAAATCCCCCCAATCACCTCACAAAGTTTGCTATCATTGGAGTATTGGAGAAAGCACGTTTACAAGATAAATGATTGAGGAGGACAACATAATGGAGAATAAACCACATATTTTGCTCATAGATGGCATGGCCCTGTTATTCAGATCGTTTTTTGCAACGTCTGCAATGGGGCACTTCTTCCCGAATAACGAAGGAGTTCCGACAAACGGTGTTCAAGGTTTTGCCCGCCATACATTAACTGCAACTTCAATTTTTAACCCTACTCATATGGCGGTCTGTTGGGATATGGGAGCGCATACGTTCAGAAATGATCTGTTCGACGGATATAAAGCGAACCGCCCAGCACCAGCACCTGAACTCGTGCCGCAATTCGATATGACGCGCGAACTGTCCGAATTAATCGGATGGAAGAATTATGGGATTCCGGGAATGGAAGCAGACGATTTGATCGGATCGCTCGTATCTGAATGGGAAGGGAAGGCGGACATGACGATTGTCACGGGAGATAAAGACCTTCTACAGTTGCTCCGTCCTGGTGTGAAAATCGCTTTCATGAAAAAAGGATACAATATATACGATATTTATTCCGAAGAGCGCTTTGTTGAAGAATACGAGATTACACCGGAGCGTTTCGTCGAAGTAAAGGCGTTTACGGGAGATGCGAGTGACGGTTATCCAGGTGTGAAAGGGATTGGCCCGAAAACAGCATTGAAACTCGTGAAGGAATACGGAACGGTCGAAAGCGTCCTCGAGTCTCTAAATGAGCTTACTCCTGGTATGAGGAAGAAGATTGAAACAGATATGGAAATGCTACATCTGTCAAAACAATTGGCGCAAATTCATTGCGAGATTGAATTCAATGATCCTCTTGAGCAATTGAGCCTTCCGGATTACTCTGTCGTGAGGGAGCAGTTAGAGGAGAAAGGTTATTCCATGATTGTTAGACAGCTAAACTCATTATTTCCAGAGTACATTGCATAAGATGAATACTAAAAACCACTGCCTACTTTTCGGCAGTGGTTTTCATATGATTCCAAAATTATTTCACCGTTTCAAGAAAGTCAGTCACTTGATCTGGCGTTTTTGCGTTAGCGCTATGTAAATGCGCTTTCTTTTCTCCATTTTGGAAAATAAGCAAGCTTGGGATGCCCATCACTTCATATTTCTCCGCAATTTCAGGTAACACGTCACGGTCTACGTCATACCATGTATACATATCATAGTCTTTTACGATTGGATCGATGAACATATCCATGCGTGTGCAGTCCGGGCACCAGCCGGCCTGGAACTTGATTAGTGATTTTTCGTCGCTGTTAATCACCTTGTTGAATTCTTCAACTGTCGTAATTGGTTTCATGTAAAACACCCTCCTTTACTATGTAGTGTACCTTCTTTTACTAAATCAACATAATAAAATGCCCATAACAAAAAATAGGAATTAAAAGCATTTCAATATTGCGAAAAAGAAGAGAATGATTTAGACTAATAGATATAGACAGTGTTTCTATTTTTTTTACTCATAAAATGAATGAGTGTTCATTCAAAAGAATAAGGGGGGCATTGCAACGTGGTTTATCAAATTAAGAAAGCGGCAGTATTAGGTTCAGGTGTAATGGGATCTGGCATTGCAGCCCATCTCGCTAATATCGGTATTCCTGTCGTTCTGCTTGATATCGTTCCAACTAAGCTGACAGAACAGGAAGAAGCTAAGGGCCTTACATTGGAAGACCCTCAAGTCCGCAATAAGTTTGCGGCGACAGCTTTGGAAAAACTATTAAAGCAAAAGCCGGCGCCATTGGCTACTAAACAAAATCTATCACTAATTGAAGTTGGAAATTTTGAGGACGATTTGGGGAAATTAAAAGATGTTGACTGGATCATCGAAGTCGTCGTTGAGAACCTCGATATTAAAAAAAGTTTGTATGAAAAAATAGATGCAGTTCGGAAGCCAGGCACAATTATTAGCTCCAACACATCGGGAATTAGCATCGAAGCGATGGCGGAAGGGCGTTCGGAAGATTTTCAAAAGCATTTCCTTGGAACGCATTTCTTCAATCCGCCGCGTTATTTGAAGTTGCTTGAAGTTATTCCAACGAAGATGACTGATCCAGGTGTGCTCGATTTTATGCTGTCATTCGGAGAAGATCGACTTGGAAAAGGTGTTGTCGTCGCAAAGGATACACCGAACTTCATTGCTAACCGAATTGGAACGTACGGCCTTCTCGTAACGCTCCGCGAAATGGAGAAGAGGGGGTATTCAATCGGCGAAGTCGATTCGGTAACAGGAACTCTGATCGGACGGCCAAAATCCGCCACGTTCCGTACGTTGGATGTCGTCGGACTGGACACATTCATGCATGTCGCGAAAAATGCGTATGACAAGACGGAAGGCGAAGAACAGAAAGTGTTCGAGCTTCCTCCATTCATGAAGAAAATGATTGATAACGGTTGGCTCGGCGCGAAATCGAAGCAAGGATTCTACGTAAAGAAAGATAAAGAAATCCTTGAACTAGATTTAGAGACGTTTGAATATGTACCGACGAAAAAATTGAAAACGCCTTCAATTGAAATGGCGAAGCAACAAAAAGGCCTTGCGAACAAAGTGAAATCACTCGTGTACGCAAATGATCGGACGGGAGAAATCCTTTGGAGCATCCTTTCGCCAACACTTCGTTATTCGGCAGAATTAACTGGTGAAATTGCGGACGATATTGTTGCAATCGACAATGCGATGAAGTGGGGCTTCGGTTGGCAGCAAGGTCCATTTGAAATTTGGGATGCGATCGGCGTTGCGAAATCGGTTGAGAAGATGAAAGAGGAAGATGCGGAAATCCCAGCATTCGTACAACAAATGCTCGAGAACGGGTTTGAAACGTTCTATAAAGAAGAAGATGGCGACCGCTATTTCTATGACGGTGAAGGCTATAAGCCGGTGACGGTTAATGAAAAAGCGATCGATTTGAAACTGTACAAGAAGATACACGGTGTCATTAAGAAAAATTCTGGCGCAAGCTTAATCGATTTAGGAGACGGCATTGCGTTGCTAGAGTTCCATTCCCAATCGAATGCAATCGGTTTGGACATTATCCAAATGATTAATTTCGCGGTTGACGAAGTGGAAAAGAATTTCAAAGGCCTCGTTATCGGAAACCAAGGAAAGAACTTCTGTGTCGGTGCGAATTTAGCGATGATTTTAATGGAAGCACAGGACGACAATATTTTTGAGCTTGATTATACAATTAAAGCTTTCCAAAACGCGATGATGAAAATCAAATACTCACGTAAACCAGTCGTTGCAGCACCGTTCCAAATGACGCTCGGCGGAGGGGCGGAAGTATGCTTACCGGCTGCGCATATTCAAGCGTCAATGGAAACGTATATCGGCTTAGTCGAAGTAGGTGTCGGTTTAATTCCTGGCGGCGCTGGTAACGTCAATTTGTATACGAAGCATTTGAAAGGCTTGCCGAACGGCGTGCACGTCGATTACCAATACGTTGCGAATAAAGTATTTGAAACGATTGCAATGGCGAAAGTGTCAACATCCGCGGAAGAGGCAAGGGAGAACAACTTCCTTAACTTTGCGGACGGCATAAGCGTCAACCCGGATCACTTGATTTATGACGCGAAGCAGGCTGCACTCGCATTGTATGAAGCAGGCTATACACCGCCGAAGAAAGAGAAAATTCCAGTCACAGGGGATTCCGGTTATGCAACGATGCTCCTCGGTGCGGAAGGGATGTACTTGTCGGGCTATATAAGTGAGCACGACTTAAAGATTGCAAAGAAGCTCGCATTTGTTTTGTCCGGCGGAAAAGTACCTTATGGAACGCTTGTCGACGAGCAATACATGTTAGACCTAGAAAGAGAAGCATTCCTGAGCCTTATCCAAGAACCGAAATCCCAACAACGGATGCAACATATGCTTCTAAAAGGGAAGCCATTGCGCAACTGATATGTAAATTGCAAAAGGAGGAAGTCGAATGCGTGAAGCAGTAATTGTAGCAGGTGCAAGAACGCCAGTCGGAAAAGCTGGCCGTGGCTCTTTAGCAACTGTGCGCCCAGATGACTTGGGAGCTTTGACAATTAAAGAAACATTAAAACGTGCAAATGGATACGATGGACCGATAGACGACTTAATTATTGGATGTGCAATGCCGGAAGCGGAGCAAGGGATGAACGTTGCTCGCAATATCGGAGCACTTGCAGGATTGCCGGATACGACACCGGCAATTACGATTAACCGGTTCTGTTCCTCGGGTCTCCAATCAATCGCTTACGCGGCAGAGCGGATTATGCTCGGCCATTCTGAAGCGATCATCGCTGGCGGCGCTGAATCGATGAGTATGGTGCCGATGATGGGGAATACGATTAGGCCCAACTTCAAATTAGCCGAAACAGCGCCTCAATATTATATGAGCATGGGTCATACAGCTGAACAAGTGGCAATAAAATATGGCGTCAGCCGAGAAGACCAAGATGCATTCGCAGTTCGTTCCCACGAAAAAGCGGCGGCAGCAATCGCCGAAGGCAAATTTGTAGATGAAATCGTCCCGGTAGAAGTTGTGAAGCGATTTGTCGATGAAAGCGGCAAATACCAAGAAAAGACCGTCCTATTCGAAATGGACGAAGGTGTGCGGACTGGCACATCGATGGAAGTGTTGGCGAAATTACGCCCGGCATTCTCAGTAAAAGGTTCCGTCACTGCCGGAAACGCGTCGCAAACGTCCGACGGCGCGGCATCTGTTCTCGTCATGGACCGCGAAATTGCGGAAGGCCAAGGCTTAAAGCCAATTGCGAAATTCCGTTCATTCGCAGTAGGGGGCGTCCCACCGGAAGTGATGGGCATCGGACCAATCGAAGCGGTTCCGAAAGCATTGAAAATAGCTGGCCTTTCCATCGAAGACATCGACCTATGGGAGTTGAATGAAGCATTCGCATCCCAGTCATTGCAAGTCATCCGCCACTTAGGTTTGGATATGGATAAAGTCAACGTCAACGGCGGCGCAATTGCACTAGGCCACCCACTAGGCGCAACAGGCTCAGTTCTGACACTGAAGCTAATGAACGAACTAAAACGCCAAGGCAAACAATTCGGCGTCGTCACAATGTGCATCGGCGGCGGAATGGGGGCAGCAGGCGTCTTTGAAATGCTGTAAGAAAGAGTTTATGAGCGTTTATGCGCGTTTATGCGTGTCTGCGCAGATTTATGAGCCTTTCCGGACGATTATGCGTCTTTAATTCCATTTATGCGTGATTCACGTGATTTATGCGTAATTGGCTGCGTTTATGCGTATTTACAGAGGATTATAAGTATCTAAAGTAGTCACCAAGGATTGAAGTGAAAGGCGGCGACTCCTGCCGGAATAGCATGAGCTGAAGACCCCGCAACGAAGCGTAGCGTAGTGAGGAGGCTGAAGCCATGCCGGCGGAAAGCGTCCGCCTGGAACGGAAATCCGTTCTATAGGACATTTTATTAACAATTTAAGGGAGGAATTTTAATGACTGAAACAACAACAAAAGATTTCATCCGTGGAGGAGCATTCCTCATCGAGGACATCGACGCATCACGCGTATTTACACCAGAAGATTTTTCCGACGAACAAAAAATGATCGCCAAAACGACAGAGGACTATGTGAAAAACGAAGTCCTTCCAGTCGTTGAAAACTTGGAAAACCATGAATTCGAACACTCTGTAAAACTATTAAAATCAGCCGGAGAACTCGGTCTTCTCGGTGCAGACGTACCTGAAGAATACGACGGCCTCGGCCTCGATAAAATTTCATCCGCGTTAATTGCAGAAAAGATATCCGTAGCAGGCGGATTCTCCATTACACACGGCGCACACGTCGGAATCGGAACATTGCCTGTCGTCCTCTTCGGAAATGAAGAACAAAAGAAAAAATATTTACCAGAGTCCGTTACAGCAGAAAAAATATTCGCGTATGCATTAACTGAACCTGGCTCAGGATCAGACGCACTTGGTGCCAAAGCAACTGCGAAGCTGAACGAAGCGGGCACTCATTATGTACTAAACGGTGAAAAGCAATGGATTACAAACGCAGGATTCGCAGACGTATTTATCGTCTATGCAAAAGTAGATGGCGATAAATTTACGGCATTCATCGTTGAAAGAGAATTCCCAGGCGTATCTGTCGGAGCAGAAGAGAAAAAGATGGGCATCAAGTCGTCCTCGACGCGTACGCTCATTCTTGAAGATGCGCAAGTGCCGGTTGAAAACCTGCTAGGTGAAATCGGAAGAGGCCATATTATCGCCTTTAACATTTTGAACATCGGTCGTTATAAATTAGGAGTTGGAACAATCGGCGGATCTAAGCGAGCACTTGAACTTGCAATTAGCTATGCGAACCAGCGCCAGCAGTTCAAAACACCGATTTCTTCATTCAACTTAACAAAGGAAAAGCTTGCAACGATGGCTTCCAAGCTATATGCAGCAGAGAGCTTGATCTATAGAACAGTTGGCTACTTTGAAGAACGCAACAGCCAAATGACAGCCGAACAACAGAAAGATGGAAAGGCGGTAGCAGCTTCCGTTGCGGAATATGCCATCGAATGTTCCATTAACAAAGTTGTCGGCTCCGAAGTTCTTGACTATATTGCCGATGAAGCGGTCCAATTGCACGGCGGCTACGGCTTCATGCAGGAATATGAAGTGGAGCGCATTTACCGTGACTCACGCATTAACCGCATCTTCGAAGGAACGAATGAAATTAACCGTTTAATCGTTCCAGGTACATTCTTGAAAAAAGCGATGAAAGGCGAATTGCCATTGCTTCAACAAGCACAAAGCTTGCAGGAAGAGTTGCTCATGATGATGCCTGAAGAAATCGGCGATGAAGCGCTAGCCCAAGAAAAGGTACTCGTGAAAAATGCGAAGAAAATTGGTTTACTCGTAGCAGGAATGGCTGCACAACGTTTCGGTACGAAACTTGAAGCAGAGCAGGAAGTACTTGTGAATATTGCGGATATCGCAAATAATATTTTTGCGATGGAATCTGCATTGCTCCGAGCGGAAAAAGCGATTGCTAAAAACGGGGAAGAGAAAGAGAAACAAAAAATCCTTTACACGGAAATTTTCTGTCAGGAAGCGTTCGAGGCAATTGAAAAGGACGCGAAAGAGACACTTCTTGCTTCAGTTGAAGGGGATAACCAACGGATGATGCTCTCTGCATTACGCAAGTTAACACGTTCAAATCTGTACAATATTATTGCGAAAAAGCGCGAAGCATCTGTTAAACTAATTGACGCTGAAAAATATGTAGTTTAATAGAACACCACATACCGCCTAGGTTTTTTATCCTGGGCGGCTTCTCTGTTATACTAGAGAAAATGGAGGTGTTGCAAATTGACGTTAACATACTATGGTTATCCAAAATGTGGGACTTGTAGAAAGGCGAAAAAGTGGTTGGAAAACGAAGGGTTGGCCTTCAATGACATTCATATCGTCGAAAACCCACCGACAAAAGAAGAACTTCAACAAATGATCGAAAACTCCGGACTGGAAATAAAGAAGTTCTTTAATGTAAGCGGCATGAAATACCGCGAGTTGAACTTAAAGGACAAGCTACCTGAAATGACGGATGAAGAAAAGGTCGCTCTACTAGCGACAGATGGCATGCTCATGAAAAGGCCGCTTGTAACAGACGGCTCGAAAGTGACTGTCGGCTTCAAGGAAGACCAGTTTGAAAAAGTTTGGAGAGCTTAATATACTTTCTTGTCTTTGACAACGGAATATGTCAAAATTAAATAGAGATGAATAAATGCATACTTATGGAGGGGTACGGGATGAACACACCAAAAGAACTACGTTATTCTGAAGAGCATGAGTGGGTAAAGGATGAAAGCGGAAAATATCGTATCGGAATTACTCATTTTGCACAATCCGAACTTGGCGATATCGTTTTTGTTGAGCTACCGCAAGTTGGGGATGAAGTGAAGACGGGCGAACCGTTCGGAAGTGTTGAATCGGTAAAAACTGTATCTGAACTATACGCTCCAATTAGTGGTAAAGTTGTTGAAGTGAACGAAGAACTAGAAGACAGCCCTGAATTGGTGAACGAGTCTCCATATGAAGGTGCTTGGATGATCGTTGTGGAAGCATCGGACGAAGCAGAACTCGATGCACTTATGACAGCTGAAGACTATGACAAAATGACTGTCGGCGAGTAATCGTTAACGTTGCGCCTGGATATAAGAATCCGGCGCTTTTTTCATCTTTTCAAAGAAGAGGAGACGTGCAAGTGGACCATCAAAAGGTAGTAATTGTCGAAGGTGGATCGGACCGAAAAAGATTGCAACGAGTGCTTGCCGAACCGGTTGAAATCATTTGTACGAACGGAACTGTGAGCCCTTACCGCATCGAGGAGATGCTATTGCCCTATGAGGATTGTGAACTGTTCATTTTTATGGATGCCGATGAATCTGGTGAAAAGATCCGTACTCTATTCAAAAGAGAATATCCTGAAGCAATCCATCTGTATACAGAGCGGACGTATCAACAAGTTGAAAAGACCCCGTACCGTGTCCTTGCAGCTATTCTCCTCTCTGAGAACTTTGAAGTTCGCCCCGAATTTTTATTTTGAAGGTGATGAATTATGGTCAATATGGAAAACTGGACTCGTGAACAATGGGAAATGAGCAAAAAGGATTTACCGAAATCTATTTTTTATTTATATACACCGATGTGCGGGACTTGTGCGGTCGCTTCGAAAATGATCGGGGTCATTGCTGCTATGAAACCGGACTTGCCCATTGGGAAAGCAGACTTGAATTACGTGGAAGATCTCGCTGTCGATTATGAAATTGAAAGCGTCCCTTGTTTATTGATTCAGAAAGACGGAGAAGTTGTCGAAAAGATCTATGCGTTCCAATCCATTCCGCACCTTCTTGAGAAAATAGGTTGACATTCATCAAACGCTCATGATATAAGTATATCTATTAACTATTAACATTAATTGAATATGTCGCTCTTATAAAGAGAGGTGGAGGGAAGTGCCCTATGAAGCCCGGCAACCATCACGAAAGTGAAATGGTGCCAAGTCACACAAAGCGTTTGCTTTGAGAGATGAGAGATCGGATTGACGTTTAGTATAAATTTAACGTTTTAGCCTTTCTGCTTGTCTGCAGAAAGGTTTTTATTTTGGACAAGATAGGCTAGAGGTGAAAATGATGATTCAATTGAAAAATGTCAAAAAAAGTTTTGGTTCGCCAAACAATGAAATAGTAGCGGTGGATGATGTATCCTTAACGATCCAAGAAGGGGAAATATTCGGTATCATCGGCTATAGTGGTGCTGGTAAAAGTACAATGATTCGTCTTTTGAATGGGCTTGAGACACCTACATCAGGAACAATTAAAATCGGAAACGAGGAAATATCCTCATTTTCAGGTAAAGAGCTACGGGAAGCAAGAAAAAAAATTAGCATGATTTTTCAACACTTCAATTTGCTTTGGTCGCGTACCGTTAAGCAAAATATAGCCTTTCCGCTTGAAATCGCTGGCGTGAAAAAAGAAGAACGTGAACGGAAAGTGGCGGAACTAATTGAGCTCGTTGGGTTGAGCGGCAGAGAAAATGCCTATCCATCAGAACTTTCCGGTGGTCAAAAGCAACGAGTCGGAATTGCACGAGCATTGGCGAACGATCCCGAAGTGCTACTTTGCGATGAAGCAACTTCCGCATTAGACCCTGAAACGACAGATGCAATCCTCGATCTGTTGACGAAGATCAATGAACGGCTTGGTTTGACGATAGTGCTCATCACACATGAAATGCACGTCATCCGCAAAATTTGTCATCGTGTTGCAGTTATGGAAGCCGGAAAAGTTGTTGAAATCGGTCCAGTGCTGGAAGTATTCCAGTCCCCTCAAGCCCCGATTACAAAGCGGTTCGTTTCCCAAGTGACGGAGCCGGTAGGAACCGAACAAGTACTTGCTCATTTACCGGGTGGCACGCTCGTAAAACTCATCTTTGTTGGTGAAAGGACAGAGCATCCGGTGCTCGCAAGCTTAATTCGTAAATTTGACGTTGACGTGAGTATCGTACAAGGGAATATTTCGCATACGAAAGGCGGCGCTTATGGCACACTCATTTTACAGCTAGTTGGCAATGAAACTGTTATAAGCGAAGCGATCGCCTATCTACATGAGCAAGGCGTACAGACAGAGGTGATTTGCAATGATTGAAAATCTATTTCCGGACGTTAAATGGGATAATATGTGGGAGGCAACTGTTGAAACGTTATATATGACAGGAGTTTCTACTTTATATACATTCATATTCGGGCTTGCCCTCGGCGTACTATTATTTCTATCAAGCCCAGGTCAGCTTTGGAAGAACCAGTTCGTATACGGCGTCACTGGTGCATTCGTTAATATATTCCGGTCGATTCCTTTCATTATATTAATCATTCTACTCATTCCTTTCACAACGCTCATCGTTGGAACGATCCGTGGTCCGGAAGCGGCCATCCCAGCACTCGTCATCGGAGCTGCGCCGTTTTACGCACGGATGGTCATGATTGGTTTACGTGAAATCGATCGAGGTGTCATCGAGGCTGCGAGATCGATGGGTGCAAAAACAAGTACAATTATCTTTAAGGTTTTATTGCCCGAATCGATGCCTGCCCTCATTTCTGGAATTACGGTAACTTCGATTGCACTCGTCGGATATACGGCGATGGCAGGGGTAATTGGTGCTGGTGGACTCGGGAACCTTGCTTATTACGAAGGATTCCAAAGAAGTCGCACCGATGTAATGCTTGTCGCGACCGTCATCATTTTGGTCATCGTATTTGCAATTCAAATAATCGGTGACGTCGCAGTGAAAAAAATGGACAAACGTTAATTTGCAGGAGTTCCTGCTTATTATAAATATCATCTTAGAATGGAGAGAAGAATCATGAAAAAAGTGTTATCTGCAATCCTGCTCACTGTTCTTGTGCTTGCATTGGCAGCATGTGGAACGAAAGAAAAAGAAGATGGTACAACTGGAAGTAAAAATGCATCGGGGAGTAATGAAGAACTAACGAAAATCGTTGTCGGAGCTTCCAATACACCACATGCAGTCATTTTGGAAGAAGCAAAGCCATTGTTGAAGGAAAAAGGATACGACTTGGAAATCGAGACGTATCAAGATTATATTTTACCAAACAAGGATTTGGAATCAGGTCTATTGGACGCGAACTACTTCCAACATATCCCGTACTTAGAAGGTCAAATTGCTGACTTCGGCTACGACTTTGAAAATGCAGGAGCAATACATATCGAACCGATCGGTGTGTATTCGAAGAAATATAAAACATTGGACGAGCTACCAGACGGCGCGGTAATTCTTATTAGTAACTCTGTCGCTGACCATGGCCGTGTACTTGCAATGCTTGAGGAGAAAGGGTTAATTACTCTTGCTGAAGGCGTTGAAAAGGTGAAAGCGGAACTTGATGATATCGTAGATAATCCGAAAAACCTGAAGTTCGAACCGAATTATGAAGCGGCAATGATGCCAACTCTTTACAAAAACAATGAAGGTGATGCACTTCTTATCAACTCCAACTATGCAATCGATGCAGGGTTGAATCCATTGGAAGATGCAATTGCACTTGAAGAGTCAGAATCCCCATATGTTAACATCATTACAGTTCGTTCGGGTGATGAAAACAGCGATGCAATTAAAGCGCTTGTAGAAGTTTTGAAGTCTGAAGAAATTCAAGAATTTATTTTAAATGAATGGAACGGTTCTGTCGTTCCGGTTAAATAATGAGCAAAACCGTCTGTTTCCGTTTGTCGGATACAGGCGGTTTTTTATTCTCAAAATTAGAATTTATTGCGATGATGTTCTCATTTATTCTTTACTATGTTAAAGTGAAAGTGTTAGGTTATTATACATTTGTACATCTGAGGAGGACGTTTTATGAAAAGAAAGATAGGTCTCATATGGCGAATCTTTATCGCTATAGGACTTGCAGTGGGGCTAGGAGTGTTGCTCCCAAAAATACATGAAGGATTTGCAGAATGGTTTACTAGTTTGTTTGCAACATTCAACATGATTTTCGGCGGTTTTCTAGGCTTTGTCGTACCACTTATTATTATTGCGTTTATTGCGCCTGGAATAGCGAAACTAGGCAGAGGTTCAGGGAAATTGTTAGGATTGGCTACTGTCATTGCATATGCATCTACGATTGCAGCAGGAATATTAGCATTTTTTGCAGCGATGACAATCCTACCGAACCTCGTTGGTAATGTCGGAGCGGATGCTGTTGAAAATGTTGGGAAATCCCCAGCGGAAGCATTTTTCCAACTTGAGATGACACCAATCATGGGTGTTATGTCTGCGTTGCTAATCGCTTTTGTTTTCGGGATTGGGATGGCATCTATTAACAGCAAAACAATGCTTTCATTCTTTGAAGAGTTGAATACGCTTATTGAAAAAGTTATTTCATACATTATCATCCCGTTATTACCTTTCCATATTTTCGGGATTTTCCTTAACATGACATATAGCGGACAAGTTGCGAAGGTATTATCGGTCTTCTCACTCGTCTTTATCCTAGTCATCGCGCTGCATATTGTTATGTTGGCAATTCAGTATACAGTCGCTGGAACGCTTTCAAAGAAGAATCCATTCTTCCTTATGAAGACGATGGCACCTGCTTATATGACAGCGATTGGAACGCAATCTTCGGCAGCTACAATTCCGGTCACGTTAAGACAAGCGAAGAAAACGGGAGCGTCTGAACGTGTAACAGATTTCACGATTCCGTTGTTTGCAACGATTCACTTATCTGGTAGTACGATTACGTTAGTTACATGTTCAATTGGTGTCTTGCTCATGAACGGGATGCCGGTCAGCTTCTCGGGCTACCTGCCATTCATCCTTATGCTCGGCGTAACGATGATCGCAGCACCTGGAGTTCCAGGGGGAGCTGTAATGGCTGCAGTTGGTCTTCTTAGCTCAATGCTAGGATTTGACGAATCAATGGTAGCGTTAATGATCGCACTTTACATGGCACAAGATAGCTTCGGTACAGCGACGAACGTAACTGGCGACGGAGCACTCGCGATGATTGTCGACCGCTTCACGCCAAACGTAAAAGGCGTAGATACGGAGTAATGCAAAAAAGTAGAAGAGGGAATTTAACAATTCCCGCCTTCTACTTTTTTTGTTTTGAAAAACCATAATCATTGATTCTCATTCACAGAAGGATAATTGAAAATGGGTTACTAGGCAAGTTGTAGGGCAAAACATTAGAATACCGTATATTCCCTATAAAACGATAATTATTCTCAATGATTTGCAACAATGTACAGAATGAGCTAAAATTAGAATGATACTAAATAGAGAATGGTTAATCCGTTCATCTTTATCATATTGGAGGTATTGGAATGGCAACTTTGGAAATCAAAGACCTTCACGTCGAAATTGAAGGTAAGGAAATATTGAAAGGCGTCAACCTAACAATTAATACAGGTGAGATACATGCGATTATGGGACCTAACGGAACCGGAAAATCGACACTTGCATCCGCAATCATGGGCCACCCTAAATATGAGGTCACTTCTGGATCAGTCTTGCTAGACGGCGAAGATGTTCTTGAGATGGAAGTGGATGAGCGCGCGAAAGCGGGTCTTTTCCTTGCAATGCAATACCCAAGTGAAATAAATGGAGTAACAAATGCAGACTTCATGCGCTCAGCAATTAATGCCCGCCGTGAAGAAGGCGATGAAATATCCTTAATGAAATTCATCCGTGAATTGGACAGCAAAATGGATGTCCTAGAAATGGATCAAGATATGGCAACACGTTATTTGAACGAAGGATTTTCAGGCGGAGAGAAAAAACGTAATGAAATTCTTCAATTAATGATGCTTAAGCCGAAATTCGCAGTGCTTGACGAAATTGACTCCGGACTTGATATCGATGCTTTGAGAATCGTTTCAAAAGGAATTAATGAAATGCGAGGCGAAGGATTCGGTAGCTTAATCATCACTCACTACCAACGCCTACTTGACTACATTACACCTGACTTCGTACACGTTATGATGCAAGGTAAAGTCGTTAAATCAGGTGGAGCAGAGCTTGCGAAAAAGCTTGAAGAGAGCGGTTATGATTGGATTAAAGAAGAATTAGGAATCGAAGACGAAACAGTTGGACAAGAAGCTTAAGAAAGGGGACGATTCAAAATGACGGTTGAAACAAAAATGGCATTGACCGAACAGGACGTCCGCTCTTTTTCCGCAAACATGAATGAAGCCGATTGGATGGCAGAATTCCGCGCAGATGCGTTAGCGAAAGTGGAACAGCTACCGATGCCAACACCAGATAAAACAAAAATTGACAAGTGGAACTTCGTAGAATTCCCTGCACATGCAGTGGAAAGCTCGACTTTTGCAACACTTGCAGACTTGCCTGCTGAAGCGAAGGAATTGGTCGGCGATGACCAAAAGAACGTCTATGTGCAACATAACAATACACCTGCATTCACTTCCCTTTCAGAGGAATTAAAGGCGAAAGGTGTTATCTTTACAGATATTTTCACTGCTTCACGTGAACATGCCGATTTAATGAAGAAGTATTTCATGACAGACGGCGTGAAAGTGGATGAGCATAAACTTACTGCGTTACACGCAGCGCTTATGAATGGTGGCGTATTCGTTTATGTGCCAAAAGATGTTATCGTCGAAGAGCCGCTTCAAGTTCTATTTTTACACGACGATGCACAAGCATCCCTGTTTAATCATGTAATCGTTGTAGCTGAAGCGAACAGCTCCTTGACATACGTGGAAAACTATATGTCCACTGTTGAAGAGGCAGCAGGCCAAGCAAATATCGTTGCAGAAGTATTTGCAGGCGATAACGCGAAAGTTATTTACGGCGCAGTCGATGTCCTTGCGAAAGGCTTCACAACATATGTAAACCGCCGTGGCGTTACTGGAGTGAATGCACGCATCGAATGGGCTTTAGGATTGATGAACGACAGCGATACGATTTCAGAAAACATTACGCACCTCGTCGGAAATGGCTCTTCAAGTGATTTGAAGACTGTTGTTGTTGGCCGAGGCAATCAAAGGCAAAACTTCACGTCCGAAATCGTCCACTGGGGACTTGATACAGATGCATTCATTCTTAAGCATGGCGTTATGAAGGATTCATCTTCTTCGATCTTTAACGGCATTGGCAGAATTGCTAAAGGCGCTACAAGATCGAACGCTGTTCAAGAATCACGCGTTTTGATGTTGAGTGAAAGAGCACGCGGTGATGCGAATCCAATCCTCTTAATTGATGAAGATGATGTTACTGCTGGCCACGCAGCATCCGTAGGCCGTGTCGATCCGCTTCAATTGTTTTACTTGATGAGCCGTGGAATTTCGAAAGAGGAAGCAGAACGCCTCGTTATCCATGGTTTCCTCGCACCTGTCGTAAGCAAATTGCCAATCGAAGGTGTCAAGAAGCAATTGACGGAGGTTATCGAAAGGAAAGTGCGCTAATGCTCAGTAAAGAGATTCGCAAACATTTCCCGATCCTTGACCAGGAAATAAACGGGCACCCGCTCGTTTATTTAGATAGTGCCGCGACTTCCCAAAAGCCGCGGCAAGTCATTGAAGCAATGAATGACTACTACATGTACGACAACGCGAACGTCCACCGTGGCGTTCATACATTAGGTAATCGAGCTACTGATCATTATGAAGGTGCACGCGAAAAAGTTCGCAAGTTCATTAATGCGAAATCTACGCAAGAAGTAATTTTTACGCGTGGCACAACGACAGCGCTCAATATGGTAGCCCAAAGTTATGGACGTGCGAATGTCGGTGAAGGCGACGAAATCGTAATTACCCATATGGAGCACCATGCTAACATTATTCCGTGGCAGCAATTGGCGAAAGAAAAAGGAGCAATCCTAAAGTATATCGTTTTAGAGGAAGACGGTACGCTGTCTCTTGATAAAGTTCGTGAATCCGTAACCGACCGGACGAAGATCGTATCGATGATGTACGTATCTAACGTACTTGGTACGATGAACCCTATTAAAGAAGTGACAGAAATTGCGCACGCTCACGGCGCTGTCATGGTCGTCGATGGCGCGCAAGCTGCTCCTCACTTAAAATTAGATGTCCAGAAATTGGATTGCGATTTTCTCGCTTTTTCAGGCCATAAAATGTGCGGCCCTACGGGGATTGGTGTTCTTTATGGAAAGAAAGAGTTATTGAACGAAATGGAGCCAGTTGAATTCGGCGGTGAAATGATCGATTTCGTTGGACTCTATGAATCTACATGGAAAGAACTTCCGTGGAAATTCGAAGGAGGAACGCCGATCATTGCAGGAGCAATTGGTTTAGGCGCCGCTATCGACTTTTTGGAAGAAATCGGTCTTGATCAAATCGAACGGCATGAACACGAGCTTGCGGGTTATGCTATGGAGAAAATGTCATTGATTGATGGCCTAACGATTTATGGACCTCTTGATCCGAAGAAGCGTGCCGGCATCGTGACGTTCAACTTAGATAATGTCCATCCGCACGATCTTGCCACGGTACTAGATATGAACGGAATCGCAGTGCGGGCAGGTCATCATTGTGCGCAGCCGCTCATGAAATGGCTCGAATGTTCATCGACAGCCCGTGCAAGCTTCTATGTGTACAACACGAAAGAAGATGTTGACCGTCTCGTAGAAGGACTCCGTATTGCAAAGGAGTATTTCCAATAATGCCAACAAATAAATTAGATCAGCTATATCGTTCAGTCATCATGGATCATTATAAAAATCCACGGAACAAAGGTGTACTGGAAGAGAACAATATTACAATCGACATGAATAATCCTACGTGCGGAGATGTCATCCATTTGACTTTAAAAGTCGAGGATGGCATTGTGCGCGATGCTAAGTTCGAAGGGGAAGGCTGTTCCATCTCCATGGCATCCGCATCGATGATGACACAACTCATCAAAAACAAAGACGTAGAGTCGGCTGTGAAATATGCCCATTTATTTTCGGAAATCATGCTCGGAAAAGAAATCGATGACTCCGTCGATTTAGGCGATCTCGAAGCCCTTTCTGGCGTAGCTAAATTTCCTGCGCGTATTAAATGCGCAACGCTCGCATGGAAAGCGATGGAAAAAGGAATCGGGGAAGAATATAAGCCTGAGCAATGATTCCGAAATTGGTTTACTCGCATAAATATATGACGAGTAACTAAGGGCAAGTTAGACAAATGAAGGAACGGAGGAATAATGATGGCGAAGAAAATGCCTGATATTGGCGATTACAAATATGGTTTCCATGATAAGGACGTATCTGTTTTCCGTTCGGAACGTGGGTTGACACGTGAAATTGTTGAAGAAATCTCGAGAATGAAAGAAGAGCCACAATGGATGCTCGACTACCGTCTAAAATCCCTTGAACTCTTTTATAATATGCCGATGCCTCAATGGGGCGGCGATTTGAACTCGCTGAATTTCGACGA
This sequence comes from Sporosarcina sp. UB5, assembly GCF_050859005.1. GTDB lineage: Bacteria > Bacillota > Bacilli > Bacillales_A > Planococcaceae > Sporosarcina. The sequence goes on along the minus strand of NZ_CP125984.1, from coordinate 94,677 downwards.
AATCACATATTACGTAAAACCTTCCGAAGCGACAGAGCGTTCATGGGATGAAGTGCCAGAAGAAATTAAGCGCACATTTGATAAGTTAGGAATTCCTGAAGCTGAGCAAAAATACCTTGCGGGTGTTTCTGCACAGTATGAATCCGAAGTTGTTTATCACAACATGAAATCAGAACTTGAAGACATGGGAATTGTCTTTAAAGATACAGACTCGGCATTACGTGAAAACGAAGAGCTGTTCAAAAAGTATTGGGGAACTGTCATTCCGAACAGTGATAACAAGTTCTCTGCGTTGAACTCTGCAGTTTGGTCCGGAGGTTCATTCATCTATGTACCACCTGGCATTAAAGTGGAAACGCCACTTCAAGCTTATTTCCGTATTAACTCGGAAAACATGGGTCAATTCGAGCGTACGTTGATCATCGTAGACGAAGGCGCAAGCGTTCACTACGTAGAAGGATGTACAGCTCCTGTTTATACGACGAACTCACTTCATAGTGCGGTCGTTGAAATCATCATTAAAAAAGATGCGTATTGCCGTTACACGACGATCCAAAACTGGGCAAACAACGTTTACAACCTCGTTACGAAGCGTGCAGTATGTGAAGCGAACGCAACGATGGAATGGATCGACGGCAACATCGGTTCGAAAGTGACGATGAAATACCCAGCATGTATCCTAAAAGGTGAAGGTGCACGCGGTATGACATTGTCCATCGCGTTGGCTGGTAAAGGGCAACATCAAGATTCAGGAGCAAAAATGATGCACTTGGCACCAAACACGTCATCCACGATCGTGTCGAAATCGATTTCCCAACACGGTGGTAAAGTAACGTACCGTGGGGTTGTCCACTTCGGCCGCCGTGCAGACGGTGCGCGTGCAAACATCGAGTGTGACACGCTCATTATGGATAAACTATCGACGTCCGATACGATTCCATACAACGAAATCTTGAACGACAACATTTCACTTGAGCACGAAGCGAAAGTTTCGAAAGTATCGGAAGAGCAGCTCTTCTACTTGATGAGCCGCGGAATTCCTGAGCTTGAAGCGACAGAAATGATCGTTATGGGCTTCATCGAGCCATTCACGAAAGAATTGCCGATGGAATACGCAGTAGAAATGAACCGCCTCATCCGCTTTGAGATGGAAGGTTCAATCGGATAATAAAGAAACAAGAAAAAACCGCCTCATTGCAGGCGGTTTTTCGTTTTTCAGGAATCGCGTCCAAAGTAGCGCATCCCGCGCTCAAAATGCCGTTCTCCGCGCTCAAAGTGCCGTGCCCCGCGCTCAAAGAGTCGTTCTCCGCGCTCAAAGCACCGTGCCCCGCGCTCAAAGAGTCGTGCTCCGCGCTCAAAGCACCGTTCTCCGCGCTCAAAGAGTCGTTCTCCGCGCTCAAAGTGCCGTGCCCCGCGCTCAAAGTGCCGTTCTCCGCACTCAAAGAGTCGTGCTCCGCGCTCAAAGTGCCGTGCTCCGCGCTCAAAGAGTCGTTCTCCGCGCTCAAAGTGCCGTTCTCCGCGCTCAAAGAGTCGTGCTCCGCGCTCAAAGTGCCGTTCTCCGCGCCCAAAGAGTCGTGTTCCGCGCTCAAAGTGCCGTGCCCCACGCTCAAAGTCAGCATGCCTAAGGTGCAAATTCGCGGAATCCTCCGAAGTACATATGATATGATAAACACATTCTTGACTAATAAGGAGGATTGAATATGGTATTTCTGTTGTTGGCAGCAATCGGTGCACTATCCGGCATGATGGGATCGATTGTCGGCCTAGGAGGCGGAACAATTCTCGTACCGCTCACATTATTAGTAGGCATAAACCTTGGTTGGATACCAGGCATCACTCCGCAAAGTGTAGTCGGGATTTCAGTCATCATGATGATTTTCAACGGTCTTTCATCCACTCTGTCGCATATGAAAGTAAAAACTGTCGATTACCAGACAGGATGGATTTTTTTCGCGGGCTCTATACCCGGCATGATTATCGGCGCGTTTGTTAATAAAGGAATGGATTTGCCATCATTTAATTTATACTTCGGCATATTATTAATCGTCCTTTCAATCTTATTGCTTGCGCGCAACCATTTAAAACCAATTCAATGGTTTGTTCAGCGGGGCAAACCGAGGACATTTGTCGACAAGTTTGGTGAAACTCATGTATACGGGTATCCAATCTGGTTTGCGCTTATACTGACATTCATCATCGGATTCGCTTCCGGCTTATTCGGCATTGGAGGAGGAACGATGATTGTGCCAGCGCTAATTCTTCTGTTCCTGTTTCCGCCGCATGTCGCTGTCGGTACTTCGATGTTCATCGTCTTTTTGTCAGCAATCGTGAACTCCATCACACATATTTCTTTAGGACATGTGCCTTGGCATTATGCGCTTCCGGTCATTCCGGGTGCCTATATCGGCGGTATGATTGGAACGAAGCTTAATAGGAAGATGAATTCGGATACATTGGTGCTCGTATTACGAATTATGCTGTTATTATTCGGAGTGCGGTCAATCATCGAGGGGATTTGGGGTTGAGCGATGAAACGAAAAGTAGAAACAATCCATTTATACCATACGAATGATATCCACAGCCATTTTGACAGTTGGCCGAAAATTAGTAGGCATCTTCGCACGCAAAGGCAGCTGCATGATTCAGTAGAAGAAGCTTGCTTCATTTTCGACATCGGAGACCACGTCGACCGGTCCCACCCATTTACAGAAGGTACGTTTGGCAAAGGGAATGTTGCCTTGCTGAACCGAGCGGGATATGACGCAGTGACGATCGGAAATAATGAAGGGATTACGATGTCCAAAAAAGCATTGAATTCCTTATACGAAGGTGCCGATTTCGACGTCGTTCTTTGCAATTTATCGGAGACGGACGGTTCACTCCCAAAATGGCTAAAACCGTATACGATTTACGAAACGAAACAGGGCGTCGCAATCGGTGTCATAGGAGCTACGGCAATGTACACGGATTTTTATGCCAAATTAGGATGGCGTATCGAAGAGCCACGGCATGTACTGAAGAAACTGGCTGAACAAATCCAACATGAAACGGACATCATCGTCTGCCTCTCCCATTTAGGTGTGAATGAAGACAGGCTTCTCGCGGAAGAATGCGAGCTGATTGACGTAATCTTAGGTGCGCATACCCATCATTTATTCCTAGAAGGTGAAAAGGTCAATGACACGTTGCTCGCGGCAACAGGCAAATTTGGTCAGTATGTCGGACTTGTTGAAATCGAGATCGAGTTGGACGAGAAAAAGGTATTGGACAAGAGAGCGGAAGTTATTCATGTGAATGAGCTAGAAAGCTTGGAGCAAGATGTGCAGGAAGTGAATGACCTAATTCAAGTTGGGAATGAAGCGTTGGACGAGAATGTCTTTTACAACATAAGTCCGTTAAAGCAACAGCTTTTCATGGAAAGTCCGATGTCCTCGTTTTTTGGGAGGGCGTTAATCGATTACACAGGTGCCGACTGTGCAATGTTCAACGCAGGGATTTTTCTAGGAAGTCTTGATAAAGGCTGGGTGACGAAGCGGATGGTACACTCCTTGCTACCACACCCAATTAATGCTTGTACAATTACATTGGATGGGGCAGAGCTTTTAGAAGTGTACAAGTTGTCAAACAATGAATCATGGCCAGAAACGGAAATTAAAGGGCTCGGCTTCCGCGGTACGTTCATGGGCAAAATGATTTTTGAGAGGCTTTTTAGGACAAGTGACGGGCAACTGTATGCGGGCAATCGAAAAGTCGTTGCTGGAAAAACGTTTACACTCGCAACGCTTGATATGTTCACATTTGGCTTCTTTTTTCCGGTATTACAGCAAGCAGAGAAAGAATATCATATGCCGGAACTAATTCGGGATGTCTTCGTTTGGTACGGAATGAAAAGAGATAGCCGTACCACTCAAGATGGAACTGAAAGCACGTTATAAACAAGAATGAACGGCCTCGGCCCTGCATAATATTAGGCAGGAGGGGTCGTTTTGAGATTTTATGGGCAACCGTCCCGACATTATAAAAAAAAGAACCGTTATCGCCATCCAAGTCATAATGGCAAGCCGCGCCGGAAACGTCGTTTGTTGCCGCTTATCTTTCCTGCAATTATTGTGACAATCGCCTTATTTCTTTATTTTGTAAACTCAAGGCTCACCCCTATTTACCTTTCCTATGCGGAAGTCCAAACGGAGCATATTGCGGCGCATGTGATTACACAGGCCATTAAATCGCGTTCTATCGACATTCATGATGCGAATAGAACACCTAATCGTATGCCGGATAATTCAGATGAAATGGTGATAAATTCATTAAATGCCGAAAAGATCAATAAAACAAGGGCGGAAATCCATAGTTTAGTTGAGGCGCATCTCAAAATGGCCGAAAGTGGAAGACTCGAAATTTTACCGCTCAGTGAAGATATTGAATACGATCCAAAAGCGATGGATGGGTCAAGTGGCATCGTCTTTTTCGTTCCAATGGGGCAAGCGACGAACATCCCGTTAATCGGGAATTTCGGGCCTAAAATTCCGATCCGGTTTCATGTTGTCGGAGAAGTGCAGACGACGGTAGATACAAATATTACGGAATTCGGCATTAATAACGCAATGATTGAAGTGGATATATTAGTGACGGTCAATGTCCAAGTTATTGTGCCGTTAGCAACAAAGAGAAGTGTCGTGGAACAGCGCATACCTGTTGCAATCGAATTGATTCAAAGCCCGATACCTCAAATTTATAATGGGGGCGGAGGGAACCCTCCACAAATTGAAGTTCCATTCAATCCTGGGGGCCAACAATAATTGCTGTTGAAAAATGCGAACTTTGTGTTATGCTAGTATAACAAGAGGAACACCGATTAGGTAGAGGCTGCAAGACTTATTAGTAATGGACGTGAGATTGGCAAATCGAAGATCGTCCGTGAAAGGGAGTTTTGCCGAAGCTTGGAATGGAACGCCAACCATCCATGCTGGGGTCATTTCGAATAGGAATGACACTGTCATGCGAATACCGCATGATGAGCTACAGATCGTACGTTAGATAAAACATCTTAGATTATCTTACAAACGAACCGTAGAATAAGCCGACACCTGATGCACATCCTAGTGCAAAGGGTGTCGGTTTTTTTCCTTTATTTTCACCTACTGTTCTTCAATACATTATTGGAGGAGTTATTTTATGATAGGCACTTGGGTTTCAATTTTACCGCCACTTGTGGCAATTGTTATGGTGTTGGCTACAAAAAGAGTACTCTTATCACTTGGATCGGGAATTGTGACAGCTGCATTATTGGCAGCAAGCTTTTCACCGGTTGATACGTTAAAAAATCTTTGGACTGCGATGACTGTCTCTTTTTGGTCTGAAGGGGAATTAAATACGTACAATATATTTATTATGCTTTTCATTTTGTTATTAGGAGTTATTACCGCGTTTGTTAGCTTGTCTGGAGGAAGCAGAGCTTTTGCAGATTGGGCGGTTAAGCGCATTAAAACGAGACGTGGGGCGAAGTTACTTACTGTGCTAATTGGAATACTCATTTTTGTAGATGATTATTTCAACTCTTTGGCAGTCGGGCAAATTGCAAGGCCGATTACGGATCAGCATCGTATTTCTAGGGCTAAATTAGCGTATTTCATCGACTCCACATCCGCTCCGATTTGCGTCGTTTCACCGATTTCGAGCTGGGGAGCATTTCTCATTGGTCAATTAGCGCTTATCTTTGGAACGTCTGCGGCAATTAGCTACTCGCCATTATCCGCATTTCTCATGATGGCGCCGATGAACTTTTACGTCATCGCAACATTGGCAATGGTGTTTTTCTTTGCTTGGACGAATATCGATTACTTTGAAATGAAAAAACATGAAACACGCGCACAAGAAAAAGGAGAACTTTTCGATCCGAATAAAGAGATTCCGGGTCAATTGAAAGAAGACTTCCCGATTCACTCGTATGGACGTGTTGTTGATTTAATTGCGCCGATTGTTACGCTTGTCGTTGTAACGTTAGGGATGATGATTTGGACAGGTTATCGTATCGGCGGTTCGTCGAGCATTTGGACGATTTTCGAAAACACGGATGTACCGTTGTCACTCGTAGTAGGTGGTCTTGCAGGAACAATCTTGGCTGCAGTTCTTTATATTTCTCGTATGGGTAAAAACGAGACTGCATCTTATAATCTTGTCGGCAAAGCGTTCATTAGTGGTGTTAACGCGATGATGCCGGCGATTCTCATCTTAATTTTTGCTTGGGGATTGACGCATTTAATTAGCGTATTGGAGACAGGTCCTTATTTATCGAGTGTTGTAGAGCAGTCTAATGTACCTGTCAACTTCCTGCCACTTATCATGTTCATCCTCGCAGGATTGATGGCATTTTCGACAGGGACTTCTTGGGGATCATTCGGCATCCTTCTCCCAATTGCTGGGACGATTATGATCGATGCACAACCTGAGCTACTGCTACCGGCATTATCTGCAGTATTGGCGGGTGCTGTATTCGGAGATCATTGCTCTCCAATTTCTGATACGACGATTCTTTCTTCGACTGGTGCAGGATCGAATCATATCGACCATGTATCGACACAGCTGCCATATGCTTTAATATCTGCTAGTATTACGATAATAGGGTACTTTATCCTCGGACTAACAGGATCGGTTTGGCTTGGACTCGCTATAGTCCTCCTCCTTATTGCTAGTTTGTTCACTATATGGGTTACAAAACGGAATAGATCAGAAGTGAAGGCGACTTCCTTCTAAATGGATGACAAACTGTCACAATCGCTCTGTACTCGGCGAATGTGACAGTTTTTTTATTGAGTCGAAGCATAAAACGACTTCAGCAATCATAAATTTCCACTACTGGAACAGTTCCATATCCCAAAGGATGGTTATTTTTTCAATAAAAAACATTTTGACAATAGACCGTAAGATGTATATACTCTTTTTAAGATTATATAATAATCTGAATATGGTAAACTTTTAACAGATTAACAAGAAAGGGGAATTGTTATGGAACAGCGTTCGCAATGGGGGACCCGCGCCGGCTTTATATTAGCGGCTGTCGGATCGGCTGTCGGTTTAGGGAACATCTGGCGTTTTCCGTACGTCGCGTACGAAAACGGCGGGGGGGCATTTTTCATTCCATACTTATTCGCACTTTTGACCGCGGGTATTCCAATCCTTATTATGGAATTCACAATAGGTCATAAGTATCGTGGTTCAGCACCTTTATCTTTCTTTCGGATGAAAGGAAAAGGGGCGGAATGGATTGGATGGTGGGGCATATTCGTTTCGTTCGTCATTTCGACGTATTATGCCGTCATTATCGCTTGGGCGATGAAGTACACGATCTATTCCTTCAACATGGCATGGGGGGATGATACAGCAGGATTCCTGTTCGGAGATGTACTGAAACTGGCTGATACTCCTGGGGATGTCGGCGGGCTTGTGCCAGGAGTGTTTATTCCACTCCTCCTCGTATGGGCAATTGCTTTCATTATTTTATTGGCAGGAGTTAAACGGGGGATTGAGCTGGCGAACAGGATTTTCATTCCGACGCTTGTCGTCGTATTCCTTCTCGTCGTCATCCGGGCGATTACACTTGACGGGGCTGCGCTTGGGCTCGATGCCTTCTTTAAGCCAGACTTGAGCAAATTGGCAGATGCAACAGTATGGGTCGCGGCATATGGCCATATTTTCTTCAGTTTATCGATAGCCTTTGCCATTATGATCACCTACTCAAGTTATTTGCCGAAGAAATCGGATATTACAAATAACGCATTCATTACTGGATTTGCGAATTCAGGATTCGAATTGCTTGCAGGAATCGGAGTTTTCGCTGCGCTAGGCTTCATGGCGACACAAGCTGGTACATCGGTTTCTGAAGTAGCATCAGCAGGCGTTGGTCTCGCGTTCGTCGTATTCCCGAAAATCATTAATGAAATGCCAGGGATGAATGGACTATTCGGGTTTCTGTTCTTCCTATCGCTCGTCTTGGCTGGTCTTACATCGCTCATTTCAATTTGTGAGACGTATATCGCGGGATTGTCAGATAAATTCAATATATCACGCAGAAAGTCGGTCGGTATAGGTGTAGGGCTAGCAGCATTCATTTCAATGTTGTTCGCTACAAACGGAGGCTTGTACTTCCTTGATGCCGCTGACTACTTCATTAACCAATTTGGTGTAGCCGCAATCGGTTTAGTAGAAGTCGTCATGATTGCTTGGGTGTTCAAAAAGCTTCGCGTTTTCGAATCGCATGCGAATGAAATCTCGGATATACGCGTCGGAGTATTTTGGAAAGTTTGCTTAAGCGTCATTACACCGATTGTCCTTGGGTACATGATGTTGGACCTGTTGCGCATTAATATTTTCAAGTTACATGACACGGCAAACGGAAACTATGAAGGGTATTCGAATGCCTTCATCATGTCAAGCGGTTGGATGGTCGCATTGTTCGCCATCGTCATGGCGATCATCTTCACGGCAATGAAATGGAACAAAAAAGCATTAGACTCAACAGATTATGATAATCGATAAGGAGGATTCGCTATGAGTGGTGGAGCTATTTTTATGATGATTCTCGGAATCCTCGTCATTTGGGGTGGACTTGCGGGAAGCATATTTTGGGCAGTAGCTAAATCGAAAAGCAGAGCCTAACTCTGTTATAATGAAATATCCAAGTGAGAAAGCACTTATTTTACGGTGCTTTCTTTTCTATTTTGCTAGTGTTTCCAACGTGTTTCCATTGCTTTCAATAGTTGTTGGATGTCAGAATATATGTTACATTGACAGAAGTAAAGTATGTAAAACAAGCATATAGGAATGGAGTCGGTTATCGTGTCATGTAGACCAGAGACAGGGAAAAAGACAGAACATGTTCGAAAGCCCGATTGGCTAAAAATAAAATTAAACACGAACGAAAACTATACGGACTTGAAGAAATTAATGCGCGAAAAAAACTTACATACCGTCTGTGAAGAAGCCCGTTGCCCGAATATCCATGAATGCTGGGGCGAACGTCGTACAGCGACATTCATGATCCTAGGTGCTGTTTGTACACGTGCATGCCGTTTTTGTGCGGTGAAAACCGGTTTGCCGAACGAGCTTGATTTAGCTGAGCCGGAACGTGTCGCGGATTCCGTGTCCCTTATGAATTTGAAGCACGTCGTTGTCACAGCAGTTGCACGGGACGACTTGAAAGATGGAGGATCGACAGTTTTCGCTGAAACAATTCGCGCAATCCGTCGTAAAAATCCATTTACAACTGTCGAAGTGTTGCCGTCCGACATGGGAGGAGATTATGAGAATCTCAAGCGTTTGATGGATGCGAAGCCGGATATATTAAATCATAATATTGAAACGGTCCGGAGATTGACGCCGAGAGTCCGTGCACGGGCGACATACGACCGTTCATTGGAGTTCCTACTTCGTGCAAAGGAAATGTATCCAGAAATTCCAACGAAGTCCTCCTTAATGCTTGGACTTGGCGAAACAATGGAAGAAATAATTGAAACGATGGATGATTTGCGAGCGCATAAAGTCGACATCATGACAATCGGACAGTATTTACAGCCTACGAAAAAACATTTGAAAGTCCAAAAATATTACAGCCCTCAAGAATTTGGAGAATTACGTAAAATTGCAATGTCGAAAGGTTTTTCCCATTGTGAAGCGGGCCCGTTAGTACGTTCTAGCTATCATGCGGACGAACAAGTTAACGCTGCAGCAAAAGAAAAGCAACGCATCGGTGACTCACTTTTAGAATCAACGGTGCATAGTTAAAATGGCGGTGAAAAGCATGGTAACAATGAATAATTATGAATACGAAATTATTACGGATTACCGTAACGGTTTCAATGAGGAAGCATTTGATGCGCGGTTTAGCGACGTGCTTTCCAAATACGATTATATTTTAGGTGACTGGGGTTACGGTCAGCTCCGCCTGAAAGGTTTTTATGAGGATCGTAATTCCAAATCGACATATGAGACGAAAATTAGTACATTACAAGATTATTTATATGAATACTGTAATTTTGGTTGCGCCTACTTTGTCCTTCGAAAAGTTGGGAAAGTGAAGACGCAATCAGTCGAACAGGAATAGGACGGAAGAACCGCCTTGTACACAGAGAATACTGTGTACCGGGCGGTTCATTCATGTGTACGTTATGATATGATGGAGTAGAGTTTACATTATCGGGAGGGAATCATTTTGTATTTTATCGACCGTCAAAAAATTAATGAAACGCTAGCTTATATGGAGAGTCTACTAGCTTTGTTTGAAGGGCATGAAAAATGGAATGAAAGCAAAATTCAAGCACTGGCGCTCGAAAGGATTGCACATACGCTTGTCGAATCAATTATCGATGTTGGCAATTCAATGATTGATGGCTTCATTATGCGTGATCCTGGAAGCTATGACGATATTATCGATATTATGGAAGATGAAAAAGTGATAACTACTGAAATGGCTAATCCATTGAAAAAAGTAATTGGACTCCGTACAATGATCGTCCGGGAATTTATTCATGTGGATCATGAAGAGATTGAAGCTGTTTTGAACGAAACAAAAGAGGTCATTAAAATGTTCCCGGTGAAGGTGAGACATTACTTGGAGAACGAACTCGGGCCCGTTTCCGCCTTCAGCCCGATGGAGCAGTAATCGACTGCATAATTACATAATGGTATAAAAAAGAACCGTAATAAAAATTACGGTTCTTTTCTGTCTTTAGCTGTCTTAAAAGAGCGGATTTTCCTCAATGTATTGATAAATCCGTTCTGTCAACTCTTCAGGTGTGTCCGCTTCGACAACCTCACCATTAACGAGGGCATATAATCCTTCGGCACATTTCGTGCAATAACTAAGACAGCCATATTCCAACACATCTATATTTGGATCTTTTTCCAACGCTTCCAAAGTCTTCTGTGAACCGTTTGCAAGATTGCTCATACAGAATTCTACGATCGGATTCACGACGATCACCTCACCTACTAGGCATCCTACGCTTATTTTCACTTTCCGTCAAATCCGATGCCTTATTGTGAAAAATCTCACAAACTGGTATAATCATGAAGGGAACAAATCGGAAAATTCGAATGAAAAAGGAGAAAGCTATGAGAAAACTAGTGTTATTAGGTGCAGGCTATGGTAATATGCGTATTTTACTTCGTCTATTGAATAAAGAATTGCCCGCCGATCTGGAAATCATATTGATTGACAGGACACCTTTCCATAGTCTTAAAACAGAATTTTATGCATTGGCAGCAGGAACGGCACCAGATTCGGACATCCGTGTCGCTCTCCCAAAACATGAAAAACTGAAGTTCGTCGAAGGGGAAATCGAGAAAATTAAGTTGGAAGACAATGTGATTGCCCTTAAAAATGGCGTAGAAATTCCGTATGACGACCTCGTCATTGGACTCGGCTGCGAGGATAATTACCACGACGTTCCTGGAGCTGCGGAATACACGAGCAGCATCCAGACAATCGGACAATCACGCGCCACCTACAAGCAGCTGCTAGGCCTTGGAGGCGGTGCTACAGTCGGTATCATTGGAGCAGGTTTAAGCGGTATTGAACTTGCGAGTGAGCTCCGTGAAAGCCGGCCGGATTTGAAAATTAAATTATTCGATCGTGGCCCACGCATTATGAAGGATTTCCCTGAACGGCTAAGCAATTACGTCCAAGATTGGTTCGACAAGCACGAAGTGGAAGTTGTTTCGAATTCAAACATAACGAAAATCGAAGAGAATGTCCTTTTCAATCATGAAGACGAAATCCATGTTGACGCTGTCGTATGGACTGCTGGAATCCAGCCAGTAGCTGTCGCGCGTGAATTGGACGTAGAAAAGAAAAAGGGACGTATTGTGCTGAATAAATACCACCAAATTCCGGGCTATGAAAACGCGTACGTCGTCGGAGACATCGCCGATTTGCCTCACGCACCAAGCGCTCAGCTCGCTGAGGAGCAGGCAGAACAAATCGTCCGTGTGCTTCGCCATGTATGGAACAATGAACCATTTCCGGAAGAGATGCCCGAAATTAAGCTGAAAGGCTTCATGGGCTCATTAGGGAAGAAACAAGGCTTCGCCTACCTTGCAGACCGCACAGTTACAGGACGGATCGCAAGACTGTTGAAGTCGGGTGTGTTGTGGATGTACAAATGGCATAATGGGTAATAGAAAAAACCTTTTCCCGAACACGCGGAAAAGGTTTTTCGTTCTCAGTTACTTTGTATCATTATCAATCAATACATTACGCCGGAATGAATCCGTGTTTCTCCAATTCATTGAATACTGGCTTCAACTGAATGTAACCTTCACCAATCACTTCGTCCTCAACGATGACTAGAGGATAGAAGTATTCATCATTTTTCACTTGCTCCGCAATCGTTCTTTGTTTCGGATCCGCAATATCCGATTCGATATCGATGTATTCAATATCGAATGACTGCCCCGGATATTTTCTGCCGATCGCTGCCTGCAACCATTCGTATGTGTCTTTCGAAGAAGGTGCATTCACACAGCTTGCGCAAATAATATCTGCACCGTAAATTTCAATTTTCACGTTGTTCTTCTCCACAATTACAACCCCTTCCGATTCTCTAATGGATTTTTTATTGAATCCAGTTTATAATAAGTATAATGAAAGGAGAGAAATATTACAATGACAGATACAGCGATGATGGAACCCGTACAAGAAGTTTTAAATAAACTACGCCCTTTCCTCCTGCGTGATGGAGGAGACTGTGAGCTCGTCGATATTGAAGATGGAGTCGTTAAGCTTCGTCTCCTAGGTGCTTGCGGCACATGCCCAAGTTCGACAATTACGTTGAAAGCAGGTATTGAAAGAGCTTTGCTTGAAGAAGTACCTGGTGTCGTGGAAGTCGAGCAAGTATTCTAATTGAAATAGGGACTGTCCAGAATGAATTTTCTCTGGCGGTCCCTATTTATTTTGAATTAATTTAGAAGAGTGTTCAAAGTGAGCCATCCCGCGCTCAAAGTCGACCGTTCCGCGCCCAAAGTAAGGCTTCCCGCGTCCAAAGTGAGGCGTTCCGCGCTCAAAGTAAGGCGTCCCGCGTCCAAAGTGAGGCGTTCCGCGCCCAAAGTGAGGCGTTCCGCGTCCAAAGTGAGGCGTTCCGCGCCCAAAGTCGGCCGTCCCGCGCTCAAAGTGAGGCGTTCCGCGCTCAAAGTCGACCGTCCCGCGCTCAAAGCGAGCCATTCCGCGTCCAAAGTGAGGCGTTCCGCGCTCAAAGCCGACCGTTCAACGTCCAAACCAATCCACCTCTATTAAACTTTCTGCTCCCTAATTTCCTGCCATCTATCTTTTGCCATGTCAATAACTTTCGGATCGGTCGATGTCCGTTGGCTTTCAATAACTCTCGAAAAGTTCCGTATTGCCTCTTCCGAATCACCGATTTGATAGGATAGTTCGGCCATCAAATACAATACTCTCGTTTCGGACATTTGCGTCCCTGCATGATCCCCAGCGGAATATGCTTGCGTATACAAATCTCGGGATACTGCCCTAAATCGCTTGCTAGACTCGAAGTCTTCGATATCGTCATAGAGCCAAGCGATACGCAATGTGATGCCTGCTATCGTCAGAGACTTTTCTTTCTTCACATTCGCACTTAAATAAGCGAGCTTATACGTTTCTATCGCTTCATCAATTGTCCGTTCGTCTCCGAACGATCTGCCATTCCAAAGGGAAGTGATCGTTTGCGCAATTTCCTTTTTAACACGGGGAGCAAAATAAGCGGAAAACTCATCGGTGAAGGCAAATCCGCATTTTGGGCAAACGGCCACATTATAAAAAATAGGGTTGACAGTTGAATCCGCATATATTGGTTTAAAGTCATTTTCATGCGATGAAACACGGACGAAGCGTGAACGTATCTTAGTTGTAGTAAATTTCTCCTGGCAATTCAAGCAATCCATTTTCTTTACATAAGTCGCACCTATTTCCAATTGCAATCACCCTTTCGCACTATATGATTTAGTATACAACATCTCGGACTGATTTGAGGGAATATGATTGCGTAATCAGTAAAATCATTGATATGATAGAGGAAAAGCAGGAAGGTGGATGTAAATGAAACAATACGTTGAAATTACTGAAGCTGCGGCATTCCATGTCAAGGAAATGATGGCACATAACGGTGAGGAAGGTTCATTCCTTCGCGTTGCAGTGAACGGCGGAGGTTGCAGTGGATTAACATACGGCTTAGGATTCGAAGAGCAAAAATCCGATGATGATTATCTTTTATCTCAGCACGATATTCAAATTGTCATTTCTAAAGACGATGCTGGAATACTTGAGGGCACGATAGTCGACTACAAAGAATCATTAATGGGTGGGGGATTCACGATTGAAAATCCGAATGCCATCGCATCATGTGGCTGCGGAACTTCATTCAGAACGGCTAAGAAAGTTGGCACGCCAGAATCTTGTGATTAAGCTATTTAACTAAAACGAAAATAAAGAACGTTATGGCGTGAATAATTAAGTTCCCTCCTACTATCCGGATAAGCCTTCCAGGTTAAATCTGTATAGGGAGGGACTTTTTATTATATTCTAATAAGTGACTCTTATCATAATGAGTTGAAAAGGCTTACAAAAAAGGCTACTATGATAGTGTAGAAGTTTGTCGAAATAATGACAAATGCCAGGACTGGGCGAGTCGTCGAATCCGATTTCCACCGGACCCGGCACATAATAAAATTAAAGGTGGTTCGATTTTCGTGAAAAGACCGACAATCTTAGTATTAGGTGCGGGTTACGGCGGATTATCGACAGTCGTTAACTTGCAGAAATCACTAGGCACTGACGAGGCGGATATTGTACTCATCAACAAAAATGAATACCATTATGAGTCGACTTGGCTACATGAAGCGGCTGCAGGAACGTTATCACCTGAACAAGTTCGCTACGATATTAAAGATGTGATCGACGTAGGAAAAGTAGAATTTGTTCAAGCTAAAGTTCAAGCGATCGATATTCAAGAAAAAGTTGTTACGACGAATGTCGGTACGCATACGTATGACTATCTTGTCATTGCGTTAGGTTTCGAAGGTGAAACGTTCGGTATTCCAGGTCTTGACAAATATTCATTGTCTATTGCTAACGTTAATGCAGCTCGTCAAATTCGTGAACATATCGAATACCAATTTGCAACATGGTCTATTGAAGAAGAAAAAGACGATAGCCGTTTAACAATCGTGGTCGGCGGAGCAGGCTTCACAGGAATTGAATTTTTAGGTGAACTAGGAAATCGTGTCCCTGAGTTATGTGAGGAATTCGATGTACCGCGAGAGAAGGTTAGGGTTATTTGTGTAGAAGCGGCACCTATGGTTCTACCAGGGTTCGATCCAGAATTAGTAGATTATGCGGTAAGACAGTTGAAAGCGAAAGGAATTGAATTTTCAATTGGTACGCCAGTTGTGGAAGCAACTCCTGAAGGTGTCAACGTTAAAAAAGGCGAAGATGAATTTGAATTCATTAAAGCTGGCACTGTCGTATGGGCAGCTGGAGTTCGAGGCAACCGACTGATTGAAGAGACAGGTATTGAAAACATGCGTGCACGTGTCAAAGTTGAAAGTGACCTTCGTGCTCCTGGACTCGATGACGTGTTCATCGTCGGAGACTGCGCATTAATGATTGATGAAGAGACGAATCGTCCATATCCTCCGACAGCTCAAATTGCTATGCAACAAGGTGAAATGTGTGCGAACAACGTAATCGCATTAATTAAGGGTAACCCAACTTCCGAATTTACGCCAGATCTTAAAGGCGCAATTGCTTCCCTTGGTGATGACGATGCAATCGGTGTCGCTTTCGGCAAGAAGTTAACAGGTAAAAAAGCATCTTTCATGAAAAAGATGGTTGATAACCGTGCGCTGTACATGATTGGTGGATTAGGTTTAACTATTAAAAAAGGTAAGTTTAATTTACTTAAATAATAAATGCAATCATATTCTAGTAGACACCTGCCTAAAGTACGAGGCAGGTGTTTTTTAGGGGACGTACGTGTTAGCGAAAAACTATTCTATTATAAACGAACAAAAGTAATGTTCAAATTTCGACAAATCATAGAATTTATTGAAAGCGTTCATCCGTTCCTGTAAAATGATGAGAGGAAAACGGAGGTAAATAAATTGGGAACAATTTCATTGACACATGTCGTTTTATCCATAATTATTTTCATGGTCATGTTTTTCGGGATAGGATTCTTGCTGAATATGCTACTCCGTATGACGTGGTTGATGGCAATCGTTTATCCGATAGTCGTCATTTTGATAATCGATGAAGTGAAAGTTTATGAGTATTTTACAAAACCGGGCTATTCATTTAGTTTGCTCGGCGAAAAATTCATATCGCTTCATGCAGCCGATATTATCATTCTTGCAAGTGGACTCGTTGGCGCCATCATTTCTGGGTTTGTTATGAAACTACTAAGGAAGCAAGGATATCAGATGTTCTAAAGAAAAAGGAAGAAGGTGTCTCCGTTATGGAGCACCTTCTTCTTTGTTTATGACACAATAAATGAATACGTGATGACGGAAATGAAGATTCCAGTCAAGGAGCCCGCAAATACTTCGCTAGGCTTATGGCCAAGTAGGGTTTTCAGTTCCTGAATTTTTTGCTGACCATCTTTCTGTTGCCAGCCTTTCATTTCGGTCACGAAAGTTTGAAAATCCAATCTCATTTGATTAATGATCAATGCTTGCTGTCCAGCCTGATAACGAATACCGGTTGCGTCAAACATGACGATAACTGCGAAAATCGCGGATACAGCGAAAAGCGGGGAGCCGAGTCCAACTTCATAAGCAATCGCTGTCGTTAGTGCAGATACTGCCGCTGAATGGGAGCTAGGCATGCCGCCCGTAGACGTCATTAATTTCCAATCCAATTTTTTTGTAAATAAAAAGTGAATCGGGATTTTAACGAACTGAGCGAACAAAATCGCAAATAATGCCGCGAGGAGCGGAGTGTTTTGCAATAAGGACATAATTCCACTCCTTTTCAAATAAAAAATATATAGTTAGTATACCATAACAGAAGTCGTTGCCTATTGAAAATCCGATTTTTTCGAATGATTATTTTGGTTCGATAAGGTGTTGGTATATAATAGAGGATGTATGAAAAGTGGGAGGTAGTCAAATGAAAACATCATTTATTGAACCTGGATTCGATAATTTGAACTCGGAAGTGCTCGTTGTAGGGGTTCCTGAGCACCCGGAAAATGTGGAAGGCTGGAAAACATTCGCCGACTCATTCAGTCCACGTCTCGCGGATTGGGTAAAAGCGGGTGATATTAAAACGGATTTCAAGAAAATTAGTAAATTGCCTGCGTTAGAAGCGCGCGGATACGATCGTGTCCTCTTCATCGGGTTAGGGGCGTCAAAAAAGTTGACGGAAGATCGCTTGCGTCAAGCATTTGCAGCTGTTGGTA
This sequence comes from Sporosarcina sp. UB5, assembly GCF_050859005.1. Lineage (GTDB taxonomy): Bacteria > Bacillota > Bacilli > Bacillales_A > Planococcaceae > Sporosarcina. The sequence goes on along the minus strand of NZ_CP125984.1, from coordinate 77,227 downwards.
AGGAGCTAAAGTCTTTAAAAGCATCATCATTAGCAATTTGGACAGCGCCATTCACGAATGATAACTTGACGTGTGAAGATGTTGTTTTTGCCTCTGCAGAAGGAATTGGCATGGGTACTTATCAATTTGAAGGCTATAAAACCGACTCGAACGAAAAAGATGTCTCATTGGAAGCAGTAACTTTTATAACGGCTGCGGACGAAGATGAATTGAAGGCAGCGTTTGAAGTAGGCAGTACATATGCAGATGCGGTGAATGAGGCACGTACGCTTGTCAATACACCACCAAATCTTCTGACCGCTACGAAAATGGCGGATTACGCAAAAGAACTTGCGGAGAAATACGACTTTGAAATTGAAGTGCTCGGCAAAAAAGAGATGGAAGAGCTAGGGATGGGCGCAATTTTGGCGGTCAATAAAGGATCCGTTGAAGAGCCTCGTCTGATCGTATTAAAGTATGCCGGAACTGAGCAATGGGAAGATGTTGTCGGACTCGTAGGTAAAGGCGTGACGTACGATACGGGCGGCTACTCATTGAAACCGCGTGATGGTATGGTTGGCATGAAAGGCGACATGGGCGGCGCGGCAGCTGTACTTGGAGCGATGAAAATTATTGGAGAACTACGTCCAGCGAAAAACGTTGTTGCGGTAATTGGAGCGACCGATAATATGATTTCCGGAGAAGCATTAAAGCCGGATGATGTCATTACATCACTTAGCGGAAAAACGATTGAAGTGCTAAACACTGATGCGGAAGGACGACTCGTTTTAGCTGATGCGGTCACGTACGCGAAGCAATCAGGCGCTAGTTACTTAATCGATGTTGCGACGCTTACAGGAGGCGTTATCGTCGCATTAGGCAATGATAAGACGGGTGCGCTAACGAATGATGAAGCGTTTTTTGAAGAATTCATGCAAGCATCTTTGGAAACAGGCGAATTCGTCTGGAGACTTCCGCTCACAGAAAACGATAAGAAACGCATTCGAAAAAGCGAAGTGGCTGATTTGAATAACTCCCCGGGCCGAGATGGTCATATGATCTTTGGAGGAGGGTTTGTTGGCGAGTTTGCGGAAGATACTCCATGGATCCATCTGGACATCGCAGGCACGTCTGATGCGTCTGCAGCGCATGATCTTGGTCCGAAAGGTGGAACAGGTGTCATGGTCCGTACACTTGCTACGATTGTAGAACGGATGGCAGATGCTGATTAACGATATGTAAGCTATAGATATCTCTGTAACAACGAATAAAGGCACAGCCAAGTGTTATCAATTCGATTCATAGGCATACGTCCTTCCTCACTTCGCCCGTTACGAATAGGATAAGTGAGAAAGGGGGATATAGATGGTACGATATAGGTACGGTGGTTATGGCAGAGGTTATAGCAGAGGTTATGGACGAGGTGGAGCTGGTTTTGGATTTGGAATTGGGGGGCCATTTTTAGGAGGTTTATTCGGTAGCTTCCTTGGCAGTGCATTATTTCCACCTTACTATCCTTATGGATATGGGTATCCATATAGCTATCCTTATGGGTATGGGTATCCACCATATTACAATTATCCACCATACGGTTATCCATATTGAAAAACACACTCGGCTTCCACATTGGAATGCCGAGTGTGTTATTTTAGTTAGAATATTAATCCTTTAATTGTTGCATATTCTTCGCTTTAGCCTCTTTAACAGCATCCTTCAAGTCATCTCCGACTGTCATTTCGGAAGGCTTAACTCCTGACATATAAGCGGCACGTCCCATTAAATGACCACCGATTGGGGAAGTGATGAATAGAAAGAGAATCCCTAGAAGAAGCGAGATACTGAAATGTCCCTCTTTCAACCAGAAATGAAAGAATACACCAAGCAATATACTCATGACGCCAAGTGTGGCACTTTTCGATGCAGCATGTGCACGTGTATAGACGTCTGGCAATCGTAAAATACCGATCATCGTCACAAGCGTAAAAATGATGCCGACGACAATTGGGATAACAATTAAGAAGTTAGCGATTACGGTCATGTTCAATAATTTCTCCTTTCTCAATAAACTTGGAGAATGATACTGTACCGATGAACGACATAATGGCAATGAGCAAAATTACATCGATGAAAAAGATGGTGTCGAACAAGATGGAAATAAGTGCGATTGCCGAAATGAGCATAACACCTATACCGTCTAGAGCGATGAGTCGATCGGGAACGGAAGGACCGCGGAATACTCGCACCATAATACCGATCATGGCCAATACAACAAGAATTAAAGACACCCATATGAACATCATCATGCTCGACTCACCTCCATTATCGCCTTTTCAAATGAATTCTTTATCGAATCAATCGCCTCGTCCACATCACTAACGTCTATGGCATGGATGTATAAAGTCCGTTGATCATCCGATACGTGAAGGACGACCGTCCCAGGTGTCAGCGTAATTAAGCTCGATAAAAGAGTAATTTCCCAATCATGTTTTAATTCGGTCGGCAGAGCGAATATCATTGGTTGGAGCTTCAATTTAGGACGTATGACGAGCATCAGAACAGAAATATTAGACATCGTCAACTCTTTGAAGAACAGCAATGTCAATTTAAATGCCGCCCAAAGACGCCATATATATAGCCTTGAATTAAAAAATCGCCGCGTAATGATAATCAAAATTAGACCGATTAAATAACCGATGATGAACGTTGTCGCACTCAATGAAGAGCTCATGAACATCCAAACGACCGCGATGAAAACGTTTAGTAATAGTTGAAATGCCATCGACATCTACTCCTTTAGCACCGCATCAATATAGATGGATGGTTGTAGTAATACGTCCGTGGCGTCTGTCATGTAAGGGATGAGCCATTCAGTGCCAATCCCGTAAAGAACCGATAGGATGACTAGCACGATTGCAGGAAGCATCATGCGTGCGTATGGCTTCCGATCCGTTTTAGGCAGTTCCACAGCCTCTCCCCAGAACGCATAGATGAAAATACGAATTACAGATAGCAACACGATGAGGCTGGACGCGAGGATAATAATACTTCCCCAAACATTACCGGCCTGAAATGCGCCTTGTGCAATGAGCAATTTACCGACGAACCCACTTAACGGTGGAATACCCGCCAATCCGAAGGCAGCAATTAAGTAGAACCACCCAAGCGGAGCATGGGTTTTCATCAATCCGCCCATTTTTCGTAAATTCGACGTTCCGGTTACATATATAATAATGCCAATCAACAGGAACAATGCGCCTTTAATAAGCATGTCATGTACGAGATAGAAAATGGCGCCAGAAATGCCGGCTTCATTCATTTGAGCCGCTCCAAATAGGATGACTCCGACCGCAATGACGATATTGTAAATAATAATTTGTTTAAGATCGAAATACGCAAGCGCTCCAACACAGCCGACAATGACAGTTAGAATAGATACAACCATCAAAATCTCGTGAGTGACGCCGGTATTGTGAATGAAAAACAACGTATACGTCCTCATAATCGCGTACACACCGACTTTAGTGAGTAACGCACCGAACAGGGCGAGTACCGGAATAGGCGGTGCTGCATACGATCCTGGAAGCCAGAAGTAGAGTGGGAAGATTGCCCCTTTGACCCCAAAAACGATCAACATGAGAACTGCGATTACCGTAACAATTCCAGGTTGGCCAATCTCCGCAATTTTCACCGAAATATCAGCCATGTTCAACGTGCCGACGACGGAATAAAGATAAGCGACTGTAATGACGAATAATGCTGAAGAAACGACATTGACAAGTATGTACTTGATCGATTCACGTAATTGTTTCTTTTCGCCACCAAGAACGATTAATAAGTATGACGCGATCAGTAACACTTCGAAAAAGACGAACATGTTGAATATATCGCCGGTTGTGAAAGCGCCATTCACGCCCGTCACCATGAATAGGATGGCAGGGTAGTAGAAGAATCTCTCCCGCTCTTCACCGATTGAGGTGAAGCTATAAACAACGACAAACAATGTTATTAAAAGAGTTGTCGTTACTAGCAGTGCCGAGAACATGTCCGACACCATTGATATCCCGAACGGGGCAGGCCAGCTACCGAGCGTGACTACTTGCACCCCTTCCAACTTGACGGTTACTAACAAATAGAACGAAGCGATTAGGCTGATAATGACACCAACCAATGACAATACTCGTTGTACGCGAACGTTCTCTTTAAAGAACAGCAACAGAATCGCAAAAAGGAAAGGGAGGATGATTGGGAATAAAAGTAAGTTAATCATGTTCATCATTTCCTTTCAATTGATTCATGTCATCGGTTTTATGAACAGCGAAAGCACGGTAAGCCATGACGAGCATGAAGGCTGTAACACCGAAGCTGATGACGATCGCTGTTAAGATGAGCGCTTGTGGCAATGGATCGGCAAAGTCCGTTACACCTTCCGAAATAACAGGTGGTGCAAGGCCTCCGAGCCCACCCATCGTCAGGATGAGCAAGTGAGCGCCATGGCTCAATAATCCTGTGCCGATAATAATTTTCAATAGACTTCTCGATAGAATTAAATAGACTGCGGCGGTGAATAAAACACCGATTAAAATAGCCATTACTAATTCCATTACGAATCCCCCCCAATTGACTGGATGAATGTAATCACCGAGCCGACGACGACGAGGAATACGCCAGCGTCAAATACCATCGCTGTATGAAGGGAAGTCACTCCGAATAACGGCAATGTAAAGTAGTCAAAAGCATGTGTAAAGAACGGGACGTTGAAAAGAATCGCACCAGCTGCAGTCCCGAGCGCCAATAATAACCCAATCGCAGTCATGATTGTGAAATTGAATGGCAATGCTTTCTGCACCGTTTTTAAATCAAAGGCTAGCAATAGGAGAACAATCGCCCCTGTCGTCAGCAATCCACCAACGAAGCCTCCACCAGGTGTATAGTGCCCTGCAAAGAAAATATGGATAGAAAAAAGGAAAATGATGAAAAATACAACTTTCGTCGTCGTTTGTAAAATGACGTCATTTGTTTTCATCTGAACTCTCCTTTCTCGCCAGTCGAAGTTTAATCATACTAATAACGCCGATTCCGGCAATTGCCAGGACCGCAATTTCGAATAACGTATCAAATCCACGGTAATCTACGAGGATGACGTTAACGATATTCCCTCCACCGGCTTCTGTTTCAACAGTATCTTTGTAGTATTGAGAAATGGATACAACAAGTTTCTGTGAATGTGAAGACAACGCAACCAATGTTACAGTTAAGCCGACTCCTAGAGCAATAATACCGTTTACGAGCTTATTGCTTTTCGTTTCACCATGATCGGATAGCTTTGGCAAATGTTGAAATGCCAATAAGAATAGCGCAACCGATACGGTTTCAATAACTAATTGTGTAAGTGCCAAATCTGGCGCTTTGAAAATAACGAAGAACAGAGCGACTGAATAGCCGACAGCCCCGAGCGAAATAATTGCAGACAGTCTTGTTTTAGATAGCAATACGAATGCGACTGCCAACAACAGGACGACGGCATTAATAATTCCGTACACACTTACTTTTGTAAAGCTAGACATATTTACAACGAATGCATCTTGAAGGAAGAGCATCGCGATTGTCATAACCGAGAAGAAAGCAAATATATACAACAAATACGTACGGATAAGTCCCGTCATATACATACGAGATAGTCGGTTCATCCCTTTTTCACTAAACGTCATCGTTGCATCATACATTGCGTTTAAGGAAAGAGCGTTAGGCTGGATGCCGTAAAACTTCTGCCATTTCGACAGTGATAAATAGAGAAGGCTACCGACAACTATAATTCCGATCGTCATCCACAGTTCGACAGAAGCGAAGCCGTGCCACGCGGAAACGTGCACCGCAACTTCCGACGGATGGGCATACTGATATGGCTGGATTGCCATGACAGCAGGCTTGACGAGCCATTTCCCGACGACGTTTGGAATGAAAAAGATTCCAACGACAAGCGTTGCAAGAATGACCGGAGATATGAGCATTCCAATCGGTGCCTCATGAGGTTCACTCGGCAACTTTTCAGCCCCTCTTTTTCCGGCGAATGTCTTGAATACAAAATAAAAGCTATAAATGAACGTGAATACACTAGCAATCCACGCTATGACAGGGAAAATGATTCCCCAAGTCGCAAAGTTGAATAATTCAAAGTGGCGGATTGCAAGCATCGATTGTAAAAACATCTCTTTGCTCAAAAAGCCATTAAATGGCGGCAACCCTGCCATAGACATCGACCCGATAAATGCAACAGTAAAACTGACAGGCATGATGCTCATTAGACCACCAAGCTTACGAATATCTCTCGTTCCTGTTTCATGGTCGACAATTCCTGCAATCATGAACAAACTACCTTTGAACGTCGCATGGTTAATTAAATGGAAAATAGCAGCGAACATTGCAAAAGAGAACAATGCTTCATTTACATGGAATGTAATAGCGCCAGCACCGAGCAGCGACATAATTAAGCCGAGCTGACTGACAGTAGAAAAGGCAAGTATCGCCTTCAAATCAGTTTGTTTCACTGCGAAGAGTGAGCCCCAGAACAACGTGAGTAATCCGATGCCCGTTACGAGCCAGATCCACACTTCTGATGCTGCGAAAATCGGAGTAAACCGGGCGACTAAATATAATCCGGCCTTTACCATTGTCGCTGAGTGTAAGTATGCGCTAACAGGTGTAGGCGCTTCCATCGCATCCGGTAACCAAATGTAAAATGGAAACTGTGCGGACTTCGTAAACGCCCCAAGCAAAATAAGTACGAGTGCTAATGTGAAAAACTCATGTCCCACAAATGTAGATGATTGTGCAATCAGTTCCCTTATAGAGAACGTGCCTCCCATAATGCCAAGAAGGATGAACCCCCCAAGCATCATCAGACCACCGAAAACAGTCACCATCATCGATTTCAATGCACCAAATCTTGAACGGTCGCGATTAAACCAATAACCGATTAACAAGAATGATGAAATGGATGTTAGCTCCCAAAATAGATAGAGCGAAATAACATTATCCGATTGGACAACCCCGAGCATTGCGCTCATGAAAAGAAGTAGATAGACGTAGAAGTTGCCTAGTTTCTCCTTGTTTTTATCAAGGTAAAAGATTGAATATAGGACAACTAGCGCTCCAATTCCCGTAATAAGGAGTGAGAATAGAACACTCAATCCATCCAAATAAGATACAAATGAGATGCCGAGCGACGGGATCCATTGCAGTTCAGATAAGGCATGTCCACCGTCCATAGTCGTCTTAATGAACGAGCTATAGTAAATGAATAAAAGAACAGGGACAATTAGTACGAACCAACCAGTATGTATACCTTTCAACTTTTGAGAAAGGAGCGGTATAAATAGGGCCGCCACAATCGGTAGGAAAATAAGTAATACAAATTCCAAAAGTAATCCTCCTTCCAATGAGTGAATCATTATTCTTTACATTGTGTTAAAGTATAACTTAATTTGTGAGCGATTGCATAGGACATATTATGACATTGTTGTAAAATTCGTTTCTCTTCCTATATTATAGGGAAAGATAAATTATTTGCTTTTGGGGTGTCAAATGAGGAATCCTTATCTTTTTGGCTATTTGCCATTTTTAACAATTTCACTTTTTAGTTTAACATTAGGTGTTTATATGGTTGGGGCTTCGATCGTTTTTTTCAGCCAGATCGGTCTTTATGCAGGTATGCGAGAATTTCTAACGGATACACAGTTGCGCCTTTTTCTTCTTGTCATTTATTCGCTTGCTTTTTTTATGATTTTTTCGGCTTTAAAGCTTATTGCGGAAACGATTCACGAAACGGCGATGTTGTTTTTTTCGATCGATGCGGTGGGGGAGTCGTATAGTGAAGCGAAAAGTGGTAATTTGATATACTTTTTTGGAGCGCTTGCTTCGGTAGGTGGGATACAGTCGGTAAAGTTTCTGTTGGGGATTTTCTTATTGACGACATTTATTTATTTTGTTTTTATGATGTTTAAATTGAGCAAGTTTATGACGATGCCGAGCATGGTTGGTTTGTTGTTTTTTGAAATTCTTGTATGGGGTATCTTTTTATCATGTATTATTTACATATTATTGAAGCTTTATAACGGGGTTCTTGCGAGTCTTCCGGTGGTGTAAAGTAGAACCGGTTTTCCGAAGCTTACCGCTCGCTTTCCGCGGGCGTTGCCTCAGCCAATCGAACAGCGAAGGGTTCGATTTGTATGATTTCTGCGATTTTGGCAGAAATCATACATCCGGTGCTCCCAACGCTGTGCTTTTGGTCGCAAAAGCCGTTCTTCGTAACGGCTTTCGCAGGAGTCGAGCGGACGCTTCTCCAAACCAATAAGTCCTATATATAGCGACAAACAAGATAAAAATTTTATTCTGCAATATATAGCAATTCATTAAAAGCGCGTAGGTGGAGTTTTTGGTTGCTTAGGCGCTGGATGGAGGCGGGTTTGTCGTAGCCGATCCAAACGGCTGTCGTGTACCGATCATTCATGCCAGCGACCCATAAGTCTTTGTAGTGGTCTGTCGTACCTGTTTTCGCGCCCGTGTACGACGTTGTATATCGAATTCCTTTCCCTGTGCCGTTTACTACAACATCCTCCATTAAATTCCGGATAGTTGAAACGGTTGTTGCCGACCAAGCTTTTACAGGTTCGACATTCCATTCATAAAGTGTATTGCCTTCACGGTCTTTTACAGCTCTTATTGCGTGAGGGCGGGAATATGTGCCGTCTGTGAAACTTGAATAGGCGGATGCGAGCTCGAGTGGCGTCACTCCTCGATGAAATCCTCCAAGAGCGGCAGGGTAGGTGAAGTCCGCGTCAGTTATATTGTTGAAACGGAATACTTTTAAGTAGTCAAACGCCTCTTCAATTCCGACAGTGCGAAACAATCGTACAGCTGCCGTGTTATGGCTGTATCGAAATGCTTGCTTCACGGTCGTCATCCCGTACGAATAGCCACCAATATTTTTCGGGCAGTATGATCCAATGCAAATATTGCTGCTATCGATTTGCGTACTTTCTTTATAAGGACCGCTTTCAAAATACGGAGCATAGACAAGCAACGGTTTAATGGCGGAGCCGGGTTGTCTTACGGCTTGATACGCTCTGTTAAAGTCCGCTTTACGATACCCTTTGCCTCCGTAGATGCTCACAATTTCTTTCGTTGCATTGTCAATGACAGCTGCCCCTGCTTGTAAGTCCTTCGTTTTTAAGAGGGAATTTAGAGATGTTTCATCATGTTTTTGCTTCGCCGGATCAAGTGCTGTTTCAATTTGGATTCCTCCGGCAATAACATGTGCAGTCCGCTTCTTCAAAGCTTCGACATGCGTACGTCTTTCAGTTAGTGTTGTTGCTGCTTCGATTGCTGCCGTGAACCCTTCAGACTGGCCAATTAACTCCTCCAGCTCCACTAATACGTACGAGCTATACATATTAAATTCATTCGCCTTTAATTTCACATTCAACATAATTTTTTCCTGCTTCCACATTTGCGCTTCCTCTTCCGAAATGACGCCGTTTACTGCTAGGACGGTTAGCAGTAGCTCTTGTCGTTTTTTCGTTGCGTCAAAATGACGTAGTGGGTCATACTTGGAAGGATTGTTCGGGATGGCAGCGACGAATGCCATTTCGGCAGGATTCAATTCATCAAGAGGGCGATTGAAATAATATGTGGCGGCCGCTCCGATTCCATATACTTGATTGCCAAAAAACATTTCATTCAAATACATTTCAAAAATATCGTCTTTTGTCGTCTGTTTCTCAAGTTCCGCTGCGTAAAGCAATTCTTTAAATTTACGTTCATACGTCTTTTCAGTCGTCAGAAATCGCATCCGAACAACTTGTTGGGTAATAGTGGAACCACCTTGGCTCATGTCATCACTTATCGCATTGACAGCGAAGGCTCGGACGATTGCAGCTACATCATAGCCTTTATGGTCAAAAAAACCTTGGTCCTCACTTACGAGGAAAAGTTGCTGAACGAAATCGGGAATGGACTCAAGAGGCAGGGGGTGTCTCCATTCCACATATTCCTCGGCGAAAATCGTTCCGTTTCGGTCAGTCATCGAGATTGGAATGCTGACAGACGGCTCAGTAAGTTCGATTGTTTCACCAATGCTCTCCTTTAATAATTGAGCCTTTGACCATTCGTTTGCAACAGCTTGTTGAATGACAAAGAACAAAGGAATCATCATTAACGTTACGAGAAAACTTGTAATCTTTTTCAAAATTGTCACCCCTTCCTCTGAAAAAATAATAGCACATTTCCGAATTGGAAATGTGCTAAAGTTAACCATTCGTTTGACTGTTCTCCTCCGCAAGGAAATCTTCAAAATCTTGTACGGGCTTCCGGTTCGCAATATATAGAAATCCAAACGCGATTAGGAATAAAAACCCGGTTAAGATGAATACGGACGAAATGCCGATATAACCACTGATGATACCACCAAACATTGGTCCGATAATATTTCCAAGAAACCGGAAACTCGTATTATATCCCATCACTTCTCCTTGAATATCAATCGGTGCTTCTCGTCTGACGAGCGCAGTAGTAATCGGGATCATTCCGCCTATCGCTATTCCGAACAAAACTCGCCAAATTATTAATTGCCAAATGGAGGAGACGAAAGCTTGCGGGATGATAAAGATGAAGGAAAGGATTAGCAATGCGCCAAGTACTTTTTCATACCCAATATCATCCCCGAGTTTTCCCCATTTCCTTGCAAACAGAAGATTCCCAACTCCTGCTGCACTAAATGTAAGCCCTGCTAGGAAGGCGACATCTTTAGAATCTGTTAATCCTGCCACGTAAAGTGAGAGTAAAGGCTGGATGCTGAAGTTTCCGATTTGAATCAATGCAGTAACGAGCATTATGTTGAACATAAGCCGATGGTGGAGCAATCCACTCAAGATTACTTTTCGTGAGTAGTGGATTGCCTTCTTGCTTTTCACTTTCTTCTGCTCCTTAATTCCGAATAAAACAATTAGGGCTGCTAGAGCGATCGATAAGGAAGTGATGATGAACGTATATTGAAATCCGAACGTATCAGCCATTAAACCGCCTAACGCGGGTCCAAAAAGCATTCCCGTCACACTTCCCATTTGTAGCGTTCCAAGCTTTTTGCCTGCTTCCTCCCTTGCTGTTTGGGATGAAATGAATGCGAGAGATGTCGGTATGAATCCTGTGACGATACCGTTAAAAAGACGGAGAATGAAAAATGCTTCGACGGATTGAACGAATCCCATGAGGAAGACGGAAGTCGCAATGCCGAAGCCGTTAATGAGCAAAATTGGCTTGAATCCATATTTGTCGGCAATTCTTCCCCAAATTGGGGACATAATTAATGCCGTAATGAACGTAGCCCCGAAAATTAAACCGGCCCATTTTTGGACGTATGCATCCGAATGTTCTCCGAATGTTTCAATATATAAAGATAGGAAAGGCATAATCATCGTCATCGTTCCGGCAACGAGGAAGTTTGCGAACCAAATAATGATGAAATTTCGTTTTTGTACTTTCATATGTGTGACCCGCTTTCATGTGATTCACCGACTTCCATGTGCTTCGGCGATAGTATCTTCTGTAACGTCTAGACTCCGGGCGCAAGCTACTCGGGTCATAAGTCAAAGCAAAAGCGTAGCGTTACGAGCAGCGGCCGTATCTTCGTCTTATGCCTGTCGTAGCATGGCGAGCGCCCTTCGCTTTTGTTTAGTATAAAACAATTCGAAACACGAAGGAAATTACATGCTTATTAATCGAAAATAGAATACGGTTATGGTAAAATGTTTCAGGGTGAATGATTATGAAAAAGATGTCACTAACTTTGCTGTCGGTCTTTTTATTATTGCTACTAGCCGCTTGTGGTCAAAGTGAACAAAAGGGGCAGAATACAGCAACGAATGGATCGTCCAATACGCAAAGCGAAGAAAATCAAAACAAACAAACTGATGATACCTCATCAGATGAAACGACCAATGAGGAGGCCACTACGATGTACCCACAATTATCAAATGAAGTTGCAGCAAGCGAAGCTCTTGTCGTCATGAATACGACGATGGGACCGATTAAAATTAAACTATTCCCAGAAAAAGCACCAAAAACTGTCGAGAACTTTTTAACACACGCGGAGAACGGTTACTATGACGGAATCATTTTCCACCGCGTTATTAAAGATTTCATGATTCAAGGTGGAGACCCAACAGGTACAGGCATGGGTGGAGAAAGCATCTACGGACAATCATTTGAAGATGAATTTACGATGGATCTATTCAATCTTAGAGGTGCATTGTCGATGGCGAATGCTGGCCCGAACACGAACGGAAGCCAATTTTTCATCGTACAAGCATCAAATTCCCATGCATCAGCAGCTCAATTAACACAAGGCGGCTGGCCTGAGGAAATCGCGAAAGCGTACGAAGAAAATGGCGGAACTCCTCACCTAGATCAGAAACATACTGTTTTCGGTCAAGTAATTGAAGGTATGGATGTCGTAGATAAAATCGCTACTGCTAAGACAGATCGATCAGACAAACCGGTTGAAGAAATTTCAATCGAATCAATCGAAATCATCCAGAAATAATTCAGGCTAGGTTGTGAAATAAAATAGGATAGGAAGTGAACGTAAATGGACGTTGTTCTTTTAATGCCGTTCCTTTACTTTCCAGAAGATAAATCCGAGTACATTCCAGCAGCAATATCCTTTGTCTTTTTCATGATTCTCCTTGCGATCACATTTACGTGGATCAGACGGCATTCGAAAAAGCAGGAAGAGGAAACACGCGAGCTGGAAGAACGAATTTTACGCGAACGCCGCGAAGCTAGAGAAAAACAAGAATTTTAATGCGAAAAGGCATGATCCGATTCAATGGATCATGCCTTTTGCATGTGGCGCGCTCAAAGTGCTTGGCTCTGCGCTCAAAGCGTGTGGTCTCGCGCTCAAAGTTGATGTCTTCGCGCTTAAAGCGTGTGGCCTCGCGCTCAAAGATGTTGTCTCCGCGCTTAAAGCGTGTGGTCTCGCGTTCAAAGTTGTTGTCATCGCGCTTAAAGCGTGCGGTTCTGCGCTCAAAGATGTTGTCCACACGCTCAAAGCGATCGCTCCCACGTCCAAAGTCACAGCTTCAAAGAAATAAAAGGGACGAAATCCTACTCGGATCCGCCCCTTTACCATACTTATTCCATAGCTTTAATAAATCTTTCGACGCCGTCCTCAACTAATGAACGTGGAGTAGCGATGTTCATGCGGAGGAATCCGCGGCCTTCTTCACCGTATTTCGTACCAGGCTCAAGTGCCAGTTTCCCTTTATTCAACAGTCTATCCATCATCTCTTCTTCAGATAGCCCCGTTCCGCGATAATCAATCCACAGTAAGTATGTCGCATTCGGTTTTTGAATATGAATTCCCGGAACCGCCTCTGTTAATGTGCTGATGACATAATCCATATTCGATGAAATGATTTCAAGTAGATTATCGAGCCAATCTTCACACTCCGTGAACGCGGAGACAAGAGCTGAAGCCGCAAATGCATTCAATTCCATTTGACCATGGGCCATCGCGTTTTGTTGGAGTGCCTCCCGAAGGTTATCCTCTTTTGTAATCATAACCGCAGCTTGTACGCCAGCTAAATTGAAAGTCTTCGTCGGAGCGACACACGTAATGACGTGTCCGCCTTCCTCTTCGGCAAGTTTTGCGAGCGGAATATGTTTAACTCCTGGAAGAACGAGATCTGCATGGATTTCATCAGAAAGGATTAGCACATCATATTGTTTGCAGAGACGAAGAATGTTTCGCAATTCTTCTTCCGTCCATACGACGCCACCAGGGTTATGCGGATGGCATAAGATAAACAATTTCACACCTTGCTGCAAGCATTTTTCAAAAGCATCGAAGTCGATCGAGTAATTGCCATTCTCTTCCCGTAACTTGCATTCGACAATATTTCTCTTCTGATGACCCGGAACATTGAAGAACGGGGGATAGACAGGTGATGTAATTAAAATATTGTCACCAACATTCGTGAATGTCTCGACAACGGTAGCAATTGCAGGAACGACACCATGATGGAAAAGCATCCAGTCATTTTCGGTCTCCCATTCGTGTCTCGTTGAAAGCCAAGTTCGAACCGCATCTTTACATTTAGTGCATATGTAAGAATATCCGAAAACACCGTGGTCCAACCGTTCTTGCATTGCGGCGATTATAGGCTGCGGTGCAGGGAAGTCCATGTCCGCTATCCACATCGGTAAAATTTCTGAAGCGTCTTCCACTCCATAAACGGCTTCCATATTGCCCCATTTCACTGAACGGGTATTTTTTCTATCTATCACTAGTTCGAACTCTTTCATGCCAATATTCCCTCATTTCCTTTTTTCTTTTTCATTACTATGCTATCATAAATGAAAGAAAAGAAAAAAATAAGGTGACTTGTCGTGCAAACAATCGAAATGAATAAAAAAGCAATCATGCTGCTCGAAGAATGGGATCCTTTTAATGTTGGTAGAAAAGCATATGAGCTTGAAATTGCAGATGTTATTGCAGAACTCCAAGTACTTGATCACCCGACGGATCTTGCGAAACGAATCCGCGAAATTTATGAAAAAACTTATGAAGTGTGGATTCCTCTAGAGAAATGCATGCAAATAGCTTATAAGTTGTTGGCGATAAAATACGAAGCAAAATGTATAGTTTAACAATGGCCGCATCTACGAAAATGTAGATGTGGCTTTTTAAATGAAACATTTACTTCATTTCTTTCGTATCATCAACAGAAGGGATAGGGAGTGAGGGGGTATTATGGAAGAGGCTGATTTAATTACACATGCGCAAAATGGGGATAGAGATGCATTTGCCCAGCTAATGAATATGCACTTCAGAACGATTGAGAAGTTCGCGTACCAATGCGGCGTGCGCCTAGATGATATACCGGATGTGACGCAGGAAGTGTTTATTAAACTGTACAGGTTTCTGCCGCAATTTAATCAGCAACGATTCACGACGTGGTTATATAAAATTACACTTAATACGGCAAGGGACCATTATCGGAAAGCGGGCAGGGAAGTCGCAAGAGAAGAACGGATGAAAGTGGAAGGGAAATTGGCACACGAACCATCAACCGAATCGAAAATTCTTCTGTTTGAAGAGGATCGGGCTTTGCATGAGGCAATTCTTCGGCTGGAGGAAAAGTATAGAATTCCGATAGTCCTATTTTATTTTCAAGAATTGACGTATCAACAAATTGCGGATGTCATGAATATTACATTGGCGACAGTGAAAACCCGCATTTTCAGAGCAAAAGACAGCTTGAAAAAAGAGATGGACATGAAGGGAGGGGTAACACATGGACAATGACAACTTCGAAAAACGGATGGAGTTTTTGAAAAAGTCGTATGAACGTGTACCCACCTCATTTGATCCGGATGAAGTTTTCAGGAAGATTGATCAGGAAAAAGTTTCACAACCGACGGAGCAAACATCTCCAAAGGCTCGAATGAGACAGACCTTCACCATTTGGGCGGCGAGCATTGCGAGCATATTCATAATCGGGTTGATTGGAACTGGATATATATTTGATCAGAAACAGAAATCCGATGAGGAAATTATCCAATCTCCAGTGAAGGATGAATTGATTGAGAACTTGCTAAAGCAATACGAAGAAGAACGTGAAAAACGTCGTGAAATGTTGAAGTTGGATGAAGTGTTTTTTAAGCATTATGCAAGTTATGCAGATAGCACGATTAACTTATTGAAAAACGAAAGTTATCTTGAAATGGTAAGGGAAGGAACGGAAAAAACACATCTTGAAGAGACTTTTAATCGTGCAATAGAGGAATTGAAGTTGCCTTCAGAAATGCTGGAGGATTTGAAAGCAAACAGCCTTAATAACGATGAACAGGGAAGCATCACCTTTTTGGGTGAGTATCGTAGAAAAATTCAGATGCTCATAGAAATTTATGATCAAATCCTAAAAGAGAACAAAGAAGCTATTGATGCATATGAAGTAAGTTCTCATGTCGATAAAGCTGAAATCATGTTATTAAGTACTAAAAGTTTTCCAGAGCAGCTACAAAATATTATCGAAACAATGCGGGATCAGTCGATTCGACTGCATACAGAGAAATATTCCGGGGAAATTAGGACCCGGCATAACAATTACTATTTTTATTACTCCGATTTAGCTTTCAATTTGCATCATCATACAGACGCTTATATTCAAATGATGGTTGAAGAGCCATATATGTATGGCCCGATACTTCAATATCCGCTTAATGAAATGGCATATAAGTTAGGAAGGATGGAACAAACACTCATAAATGTGGAGCAGGACCACTCTTTATATCCTGTATTGGAATCGTATTACCTCACCATTTTCAATGACTTGGTGAAAGGCAGCGAATATACGAAAATCTTCGATGAGGATGGCGTCCTTCTTCCAGATTATCAGGATGTTTGGCGCGGAATGGAAGCGACTGGTGATGTGAGTCCCCTAACCTATGTCATGCAGCCTATCGTCAAAGAAATGGAGGCATCTGGATGGAGGGAATCGAAGAGTTGGGATTCGCTTTCATATGATGCATTAAAAGATGCAATAGTCCTTTATCGCGAGGGTCAATTGGAGTATTACATGTATGGTGAAAGGCCGGAATTCAATAGTGAGACGATAAAGTTCCCGAACGAGTCGTTTTGGAATGAAGTTCGGGCATTGTATGAGGACTTTGAGAAATCATATGACAAGTCGGTTTTAAAAGGGGCATCGCCGATTCACGTATTAGGTGTCTTCGATTACGCAAACGAAATGGAAGTTCCGGAAACGATGTATCATTTGTTGAGTGAAAGTGTAATGTATGACCACTATGGAGAAATCGAACTCGATGACTATGTGCAAAATTGGCGTAAAGGGTTCTCACGCTTCCGAAACGTTACAGAAGCCGTGTTTGACGAAAATACTGTATATCGCGAGCGGTTAAAATTTCATAGCCATGTTTCTTTAATCGGTTCAGATAGGGAAGTACAAATGATTTTTAATGAAGAAGGCATTTGGGAAGTGTACTCAGGGTATATGGAAACCCTCCCATCCTATCAAATGTTCCCTGAAAGGGGATTCAAAGATATGTTAGACTTCGGGGAGTATACGTACGCGTCAATGAACAATTCAACTTATGATATGAAGCATTTAAACGGAGTTCCAGCATTGGATATCGTCGGTGCATATTTCTATGCGTTAAGTAGAGGTAACTATGAAGTTCAATACAAATTATTCTTCCAAGGAGAAGGTTCAGAAGTAGTCGATATTGAAACCTACTTGGAAAATCCAGAAAAATATTCTCCATCTCCACCTTATGAAGATGGAATGTATAAAAGAGCTTCATTCCAAGGTTTGGAACAGGATGAAAATGGAAACTGGCCAGGTGTTGCAACGCTTACAGTCGATACAGAGTTATACCCAAATCTTCCTTCGGAAATGAAATTCCATATGATTTGGACGGAAAATGGTTGGCGAGTCAAGTTCAACCCGTTTCATTAACCAAAGCGACCCGAGAGACTGCCACCCGGAGCTAGACGATAATAAAGGCTGCCGAATGAGGCGGTCTTTTTTCTGTTAATTTGGTATAGTTAGGATAAGGTGGTTTTTGTCAGGGGGAGGTAGGGGTGTGGAAAAGGATAGTTTAGAGAGAAAAGTACTAGCCGGTGATCATGAAGCTTTCAAGCAATGGATGAACATACATATCCAGAATGTTGAACGATTTGCAGTGCAATACGGACTAACACCGCAAGATGCTGGGAAAGTGGCGGAAACGGTATTTAGGAATTTATACAATGATCTTGGGCAACTAACGAAAGAGCAACTTGAAGAGAATGCGTTATTCAAATCTGCTCTGCAAAATTTAAAAGGATTTCAAGTGGAAGCCTCGGAAGTAGGATTGTTTCCATTCGAGGAAGACAATCAACTGCTTCAACGTCTCATAGATTTGCCGAACGAGGCGCGTATCGCTTTCATACTATCTCGTTTCAATGAAAAATCCATTGGGGATATCGCTTGGATTACAGAAACGCTGCCCGAACACGTGGATGATTTATTACAAAATGCACGAGCGAAGCTGGATGGGCCAGATATTGAAAAGCGATTAGAATTTCTAGCAACATCTATCAATCGACTTCGGCCTACTTATGATGAACGAAATATATTTTATTCGAAACCGAAAGAAGCTTTGCCTATCGATGAATCGGTTAGAAAAGCACCATCATCAAAAAGGCCACTTTTACTTTGGCTCTCAGGGGCTGTCATGCTAATCCTCATCCTATCGATCGCTATACTTAGAAGTGATGCGTATGAACGATCTGCGGCGGAAAGATTCATTGAAAACAAGAGGGTTTCGTTCCAGCAAGATCTGGACGAACGATTTGAGTTAATCGGACTCGCGGAACCCGATGAAAATGAACAATCTGCTATTTTTGGAGCTTATAGAATGGATATATACGGCAATGACCATAAGAGAAAGTTTGAACGATATATTAATACTTTAGAGAGTCAGTTGGAAAAGGTCGGGAAAGTCGATACGAAGGAAGCGACTAAAAGGTATAATGATTTAATTTATGATTTACGATTGCCATCGGAAATGATTGAGCAACTTAAGGAAGTTCCGTTGGTAGACGACCGTGAACAGAGCTTAGTGTTCTTAGACGAATTAGCGCAAAAGAATGATTTTCTTAGTAATGCTTACATGGCAATTTTAGCAAACAACGCGAATGTCATTTGGGCATCCGACGCATTTGTCGATGGAATGGTCGATATTGATAAATTTCTTGAGAAAAAATCGGAATATCCGATTGAGTTGCAAAAAGCCATAGATGGTATGGAAACACAGTTTTACTATTTAGCTACGATAAAGGATGTTGCACCTTTACTTCCAAAGTATGGGACTCCTGAACTTAAGGAATTGTTGCATCAAAATCTGCATCCCGACATGAGCGGATATATATTTATGGTAACAGGTGGTTTGGATATCCTGTATGAAGGGTCTTTTTCTGAACAAGTTGCAACAATAATTGAGGTGGAGAAGGAACTACCAAAAACGAGGAAAAGTGATCAACTCAGTGACCGTTTTGACAGTGGGTATACGTGGTTGCTCTATTCGGCAGCAGGGTTTATGAACATGAATGGCATTTACGATCGGAACTTTGCTGTCAAAGTTGAGGTTAGGGAGAGGTGGAAGAGAATAGCGGCCATCGGGGAAAACTCGCCTGCTGGTCAGCTCATGCAGGAAATCGTAGACGAAATGGAAGCGTCCAATTGGACATCGGCGATAGAACACGATATTCAATCACATTTTTTCAGTAGAATTGACAATAAAATTAAGAAAGTAAGAGAGGGATTTCAGTAATTTATCACAATTTTCCTGTCGGTTTTTTTGTTGTGAATGGCCTGTTTATGGTATAATTGTGGATGGCCGTATAGGCAAAATCGATACCAAAAAAGATTGGGAGCTGTTCACATGGGTAAAAAATATGAAGTGGGGGAAGAGTTGACTGGCAAGGTAACGGGAATTCAACCATACGGAGCATTTGTCGCACTTGATGAAGAGACACAAGGTCTTGTCCATATTTCAGAAATTACGTATGGGTTTGTCAAAGATATCAATGACTATTTAGCTGTTGGCGATGAAGTGAACGTGAAAGTGTTGGAAGTCGATTATGATGCAGGCAAAATTAGCCTTTCCATCCGTGCTTTAAAAGAAGCTCCAAATAACCACCATAAAGCGGGCCGTCCCCGCAAATCACTGCAAGATCGAGTGAAAGAGCAGGATGCAGACGGCTTTAATTCATTAAAAGATAAACTGAAAGACTGGATCGATCGTTCGGGATACTAAACAAAAGCGGAGAGAATCGAACTGCGAAGGGTTCGATTTGCCTTAATTTCTGCGGTTTTTGCAGAAATTAAGGCATCCTTCCAGCCACTCGGAGCTAGACGTGAAAATACATTAAAAAACGGGAGAAGGCCATAAGAGCCTATCTCCCGTTTTTTAATTTCCTTAATCGATACTGCAAATTTTGCCTACTCATACCGAGAGCGCTTGCCGTTTTTGTTATGTTATCGTCATGCAGTTTCATTGCCTTCTGTAAATAATATTCTTCTGCTTCCTTCAAATAACGGTCGAGCGGCATGAGCTCCTTATCCGGATTCACGATGAAATCAACGGCTTGTGTAGGCGTGTCGCCCATTCCGTCAATTTTCAACCGGAAATGGAATGGGAGCATGTCATACGTAATAACGGTTTCGTTAGTGGCGAGGGAAACAATTTCATCGAGCAAAAATTCTAGCTCCCGCATATTTCCAGGCCAGTCGTACCGTAGGAAAAGCTCTTCAACTTCCTTTGTTATTCCTGAAAGAGACGTTCCGAAACGTTCCTTCTTTCGTGCTAAATATGAAGTGACAAACGGTACGATATCTTCTTTCCGTTTTTTTAAAGGGGAAATCCGAATTGTAAAGGAAGCAAAGAAATAGTAAAGATCCTTCAATAGACTCCCTTTTGCAATTAATTCAACAGGATCGTCTCCGATGCTTGCGATGAACTGGTGGCCTGGACCAGCTGCATTTTTTAGAAACGCGAAAAGGTTTTGCTGAAGGGAAATAGATAATAAGTCAATTCGCTCACAAAATAATGTAAACGGTTCTGGCATATTCAAATCGTCATTAAGTCGATTTATAAGCGCCGCATCCGATTGGTGACAATGGAGCGTAAAAAAGCGACCATTGGCAGGTGACAATTCATTATGAATGCTTTCAGCAATTAAATCTTTACCTGTGCCTGACTCACCTATGAGGAGTACGGGCAATTTTGCATTTGAAGCTTTACGCGCTGTCGATACAACGGTCTTCATTTCCTCCGATGTAGCGACAATCTGATTGAATGTGACGGGGTCGCTGTTTTTCCGCAAAGGATGCATAACGAATCGTTCAAGTGCAGTGACATCCCGTGCAATTTCCACAGCGCCGACGAGTTCACCATCCCGAAAGACGGGGTATGTGTCGTTAATGGTCGTTATTTCATGCCCTTTTCGATTCCAGTACGTCTGTTTTACGTTTAGTTGTTCCATCCCACTTTGTAGCACTTTCAATAATGTACTCTCTTCTTGCTCAAAGTTGAATAGCTCCAAAATGGAGCGATCCCCGACTTCTTCAAGCTCTAACCCTTCTATCTCTTTCATTTTATCGTTATAAATAACAGTTCTGCCTGACGGATCCACTGCGTGGATGCCGACACCGGCCCGGTTCACAGCGCATTCGTATAAAGGAAAAAGACTTTTTTTAATCGTATTCACGAATCAACACCGTCCGTTTATGTTTTTTCAAAATAAACTAAAACACTTGAAATGTGCAACAATCTCTTGCATTATTATATATAGAACAATAGAATAAGTGCAAATTTATTTTGCTGCTAACAACCTGAGGAGGAGTAAAATGATTCCATACAAACACGAACCATTCACAGATTTTACGCTAGATGAAAACAAAAAAGCATATGAGGCAGCGTTGAAAACTGTCGAGGGCTATCTTGGTCAAGATTATCCGCTGATCATCGGTGGCGAGCGTATTATGACTGAAGACAAACTCGTTTCGACGAACCCTGCGAATAAAGAGGAAGTAATCGGCCGTGTTTCTAAAGCAAGCCGGGATCTAGCTGAAAAAGCGATGAACGTCGCTGACGAAACATTCAAGACGTGGAGCAAAGTGAAACCTGAATTCCGCGCAGATGTATTGTTCAAAGCGGCTGCAATTATTCGTCGCCGCAAGCATGAGTTTTCAGCACTCTTGACGAAGGAAGCAGGTAAGCCATGGAACGAAGCGGATGCAGATACAGCAGAAGCAATCGATTTCTTAGAATACTACGGACGTCAAATGCTAAAGTTGAAGGAAGGCATGCCAGTGGAAAGCCGCCCTGGTGAATTCAACCGATTCGATTACATCCCTCTCGGAGTTGGTGTAGTTATCTCGCCTTGGAACTTCGCATTGGCAATTATGGCAGGAACAACTGTAGCTGCACTAGTAACAGGGAATACAGTCCTGTTGAAACCAGCATCTACAACAACTGTTATTGCTTACAAATTCATGGAAGTGTTAGAAGAGGCGGGTATGCCTGCGGGAGTAGTTAACTACATACCTGGTTCAGGAGCAGAAGTTGGTGACTATCTCGTCGACCATCCGAGAACTCGTTTCGTATCCTTTACAGGTTCACGTGAAGTCGGAACGCGCATTTACGAACGTGCCGCAAAAGTGAACGAAGGCCAAATTTGGTTGAAACGCGTAATCGCTGAAATGGGCGGTAAAGATACAATTATTGTCGATAATGAAGCAGATCTTGAATTGGCAGCCCAATCGATTGTCAAATCCGCATTCGGATTCAGCGGACAAAAATGTTCCGCATGTTCACGCGCAGTAATCCACGAAGATGTTTACGATCAAGTCGTTGCGCGCGTTGAAGAATTGACAAAAGATTTAACGTACGGAGATCCTTCCGACCAATCGAACTTCACAGGACCGGTTATCGACCAAGCTTCATTTGATAAAATCATGAGCTATATCGAAATCGGAAAAGAAGAAGGACGTCTCATTGCAGGTGGAGAAGGAGATAGCTCAAAAGGTTACTTCGTGGCACCGACAGTATTTGCGGACGTCGATCCGAAAGCGCGCATTATGCAAGAAGAAATCTTCGGACCAGTTGTCGCACTTACAAAAGCGAAAAACTTCGACGAGGCAATCGAAATTGCAAACAATACGGACTATGGCCTAACGGGTGCAGTTATTACAAACAACCGCTCACATATCGAACAGGCACGTCAAGATTTCCACGTAGGAAACTTGTACTTTAACCGTGGTTGCACAGGCGCTATCGTCGGCTACCAGCCATTTGGCGGATTTAATATGTCAGGAACCGACTCGAAAGCAGGCGGCCCAGACTACTTGCAACTACACATGCAAGGAAAAACAACGTCAGAAACATTCTAAACGTATCGCGCCTGTCAAGATGCGACAGGAAATATAGTAAGGAAGCAGATTCCTATTCTGCTTCCTTTATACTAACAAAAGGGGAGGGGAAATATATGTCGGTTTCTGAAAAGATCATTTCACAAACGAATAAATACGGGGCGAACAACTACCATCCACTACCGATAGTCATTTCTGAAGCGGAAGGTGTATGGGTAAAGGATCCTGAGGGGAACAAGTATATGGATATGCTATCCGCGTATTCTGCAGTGAACCAAGGACATCGCCATCCGAAAATCATTAAAGCGTTGAAGGACCAAGCGGACAAAGTTACATTGACTTCACGCGCATTCCACAACGACCAACTCGGTCCATGGTATGAATTAATTTGTAAGCTATCTGGCAAGGACATGACGTTGCCGATGAATACAGGGGCTGAAGCTGTGGAAACAGCTATTAAAGCAGCGCGCCGCTGGGCTTATGACGTTAAAGGCATTGAGGAAAATAAAGCTGAGGTCATCGGTTGTAACGGGAATTTCCACGGCCGGACGATGACGGCAGTCTCCCTTTCATCCGAAGCTGAATATAAGCGCGGTTTCGGGCCTATGCTTCCGGGCATTAAGTTAGTAGATTTCGGTAATTTAAAAGCGTTGGAAGAGGCAATTACTCCGAACACAGCTGCGTTCATCATTGAACCGATCCAAGGGGAAGCTGGAATTCTCATCCCGCCAGCTGGCTATATGAAAGCTGCTTATGAACTTTGTAAACAGCATAATGTCCTTTTCATTGCAGATGAAATCCAGGCAGGGCTTTGCCGTACAGGTAAAATGTTTGCTTGTGAATGGGAAGGCTTTGAGCCAGATATGTATATTCTCGGAAAAGCGTTAGGCGGCGGTGTGTTCCCGATCTCTTGCGTCGTAGCTAATAAAGATATTCTCGGCGTGTTTAATCCGGGGTCTCACGGCTCCACATTTGGTGGTAATCCGATGGCGTGTGCTGTTTCAATCGCTTCTTTGGAAGTATTACAGGATGAGAAACTTGCAGAAAAGTCACTTGAACTAGGAAATTACTTCATTGAACAATTAAAGCAAATCAACCATCCGTCGATTAAAGAAGTGCGTGGGCGCGGGCTGTTCATCGGTGTCGAACTTACGGAAGCGGCTCGTCCTTACTGCGAAAAGTTGAAAGAACTCGGTTTGCTCTGCAAAGAGACACACGATACCGTCATTCGTTTCGCGCCTCCTTTAATTATTACTAAAGAAGAACTAGATTGGGCGTTAGAGAAAATATATAAAGTTTTTGCAAGTTGAAAAATAGTACACAAAACCTAATCGGTGTATGGTACAATATGTGCGGTAGAAAAAACATTATGAAATCAAAGAGGCGAACTTTTACATGACTGAAAACCTGAATCTTGTTACGTCTACACAAGTTGTCATTAAAGAGGCACTTGACAAATTAGGCTATGATGAAGGAATGTACGATCTACTTAAAGAACCAATTCGAATGGTGGAAGTTAGAATCCCAGTCCGTATGGATGATGGAAAGGTGAAAGTGTTCACAGGTTTCCGTGGACAGCATAACGATGCAGTCGGTCCAACAAAAGGCGGCGTTCGTTACCACCCTTCGGTCACTGCTGATGAAGTACGTGCGCTATCGATGTGGATGACATTGAAAGCGGGAATTGTCGACTTGCCATATGGAGGCGGTAAAGGCGGAATTATCTGTGACCCAAGAGAAATGTCCATGGGTGAATTGGAGCGTTTGAGCCGTGGGTACGTACGTGCATTGAGCCAGGTAATGGGACCGACGAAGGATATCCCTGCACCGGACGTTTTCACGAATGCGCAAATTATGGCTTGGATGATGGATGAATATAGTAGAATTGATGAATTCAACTCCCCTGGTTTCATTACAGGAAAACCGATTGTTCTTGGTGGATCGCAAGGACGCGATCGCGCAACGGCGGAAGGTGTAACGATTATTATTAATGAAGCGGCGAAAAAGCGTGGAATTGATATGAAAGGTGCCCGTGTTGTCGTCCAAGGATTCGGAAATGCTGGAAGCTTCCTTTCAAAATTTCTTCATGAAGCAGGAGCAAAAGTAATCGGGATTTCCGATGCTTACGGCGCACTTCATGATCCGGATGGATTGGATATCGACTATCTATTGGATCGTCGTGACAGCTTTGGAACGGTTACAACACTTTTCGATAACACAATCACAAATAGTGAACTACTAGAATTGGATTGTGATATTCTCGTTCCGGCAGCAATTGAAAATCAAATTACCGAAAAGAATGCTCATAATATAAAGGCGACAATCGTTGTAGAAGCGGCAAACGGACCTACGACTCCTGAAGCTACAAAGATTCTTACAGAACGAGGAATCCTCCTTGTTCCGGACGTTCTTGCAAGTGCAGGCGGCGTAACAGTTTCTTACTTCGAATGGGTTCAGAACAATATGGGTTATTACTGGACAGAAGATGAAGTTCGCGAAAAAATGACAGCTAGAATGATTGATGCTTTCGAAAATGTTTATAATGTCTCGTCAACGAGAAATATCGATATGCGACTTGCCGCATATATGATCGGAATTCGCAAAACGGCGGAAGCATGCCGATTCAGAGGATGGGCATAACAAAGGCGGAGGGAGGCGCTTAGCCTCGACAGGCGCTGGAGAGCTTGAAAAAAAGGCGCTCTTTGCCTTTTCTTTCAAGATCGAAGCGACCCGAGAGGCTGCCGACCGGAGCTAGATGATAAACAAAAGCAATAACAAAAGCATCTCCTATCAATGGGAGATGCTTTTATACTTCTTCCGGCTCTGCGAGAGTAACCTGTTCCACATTTTCCTCGCGCCACGTATCGAATAGTAATCCAAGTGATATAAGTCCTGAAACTCCTACGACACTATAAAAGAAGCGTGCGAGCGGTTGTGCATAGCCATTTGCAAATTGGGCTACGACGTCGAAACGGAAGAGCCCGACAACTCCCCAATTCAGAGCGCCGATAATCGTAATAGCTAGCGCTAATTTTCGAATCAAAGCAATCACCTCCTAGTAGTATGCTTCCCAATTTAAGCCGCTTCATACTTGCATCATGGAATTCGTTCTTGGATAATGAACAATAGAAAAAGGAGGCTACATATAATGAAGGAATTTGTTTTTCATAACCCTGTAAAATTGATTTTCGGAAAAAACACCATATCAAAGCTAGCGAATGAATTATCGGCTTATGGAAATAGGATCCTCGTTGTTTACGGCGGAGGAAGTATTAAAAAGAACGGTCTTTATGATGAATTGATTAGTATTTTGAAAGAAGAACAAAAGGAAGTATTTGAGCTTGCAGGCGTTGAGCCGAATCCACGCGTCAGCACGGCAAGAAAAGGGGCTGCTCTTTGCAAAGAGCATGACATTGATTTTATTTTGGCTGTTGGCGGCGGGTCTGTCATTGATTGTACAAAGCTAATTGCGACAGCTGCTAAATATGACGGTGATCCGTGGGATTTTGTCATTAAGAAAGATACGCCTAAAGATGCGATTCCTTTTGGTACGATTTTAACGTTAGCAGCGACTGGATCTGAAATGAATGCAGGGTCTGTCATTACAAATGAAGAAACTGAGGAGAAATACGGATGGGGGAGTCCATTCAATTTCCCGAAATTCTCAATCCTCGATCCTACGTATACGCTTTCCTTGCCGAAAGATCAGACCGTTTACGGCATCGTCGATATGATGTCGCATATTTTTGAGCAGTATTTCCATAGTGCGACGAATACTCCGCTCCAGGATGAGTTGTGCGAAGGTGCACTGCGGGCAATTATGGCAGCTGGTAAAGAGCTTGTTAATGATTTGCAGAACTATGAGTTGCGTGAAACGATCCTCTTTGGTGGAACTTGGGGATTAAACGGATTTTTAGGTATGGGGAATGCTGGTGGTGATTGGGGAACGCATGATATCGAGCATGCTGTATCTGCAGTTTACGATATTCCTCATGCAGGTGGATTGGCAATTTTGTTCCCGCATTGGATGAGACATACACTTAAGTTGAACCCGGCGCGTTATGCGAGGTTAGCTGTCAACGTATTCGGCGTGGATCCTGAAGGGAAAACAGATGAAGTCGTTGCAAATGAGGGGATCGATAGGTTGAGGGAGTATTGGACATCTATCGGTGCACCAGAAAGACTCGCGGATTATGACATTGACGACTCGAAAATTGACATCATGGCGAAGAAGGCTGCAATTAATGGGCCGCTAGGAAGGTTTGCTCAGTTAAGTGAAGAAGAAGTAAAAACTTTGTTAGTCGCTTCGTTATAATGTAGGAAGTAGAGGGGAAGTTCGTTTCACCCCTCTACTTTTTATATTCTGGCAGTTTTCTTCGTGTTTCTTCCGACATTGTGGAATCGTTCACGCCTTGCCAAGATTTGATGCCATCGTCTTCATCGAAAGATATTAATACTTCGCGTACACCTTTTTGTTTTAATATCATAGACATGAGCTTGTCCCTAATATCATCAATGTAAGCAAGCGTTTTAGTTGGATCAACTTCAGCAATCACTTCAACGTGAAGAAATTCACCTTCTTTAATGACTTCGATTTTTTGAATATCTTTTATTTCCGGTTCTTTAGCAATCATATGTGCAATGTGGTTTAGCATTTCTTCGTCGGTTTCACCGATTGCTCCTCTGGCATTCTCAAGGAATATTCTTCCTACAACGTAAAACATCATTAAGCCAATTAATACGGATGCAATTCCTTCGGCTTGAAGGAATCCAGTGTAATGTGCAACCAATACTGCGATGAAAGCTAATAATCCTCCGATTGTCGCAACCATGTCCTCCATGAAGACTAATTTAGTGGCGGGCTTCGCTTTATTAAGATTGGTTAAGCTGTAGAAAAATGCTTTTAATCCTGTATGGGTTTGTCCCGATTCATGTGCAACTTCTTTAGATGCCTTTATTAAGACGTAAAATTCGAGCAAGGTAGCGAGTCCAAGGACACTTAAGTTAATGAGGAGTCCTTTTGTTTCGGTCGGGTTCAATATATGATGCCAACCTTCCTTTACTGCCTCATACGACATGATGCCTACGATTATGACGGCTCCTAAACATACAAGGTTGACAACTCTACCGAATCCGTTAGGAAAGTTTGGGGTCGGAGCTTTCTTGGAGAGAGCTGAACCGATATACACAAAAAATTGGTTTGCAGCATCTCCCAAGGAGTGCATCGTTTCCGCAAACATCGCTACATTTCCTGTTAACATATAGGCAACTGCTTTAAGGATGGCGATGCCGGTGTTGACTATTGCCGCCAAAAGCGATGGCTTATTTCCATCCTTAAGCAAGCGCAAAATATCTTTCATGTAAATTAGCCTCCATTAAGGAAAGATTTCTATTTCGACTGATTCGATATAAGGTAATTCAGTCAGCTCAGTGTACAGTTGTGTAGTTTCTTTTTTCGGTAACGCATTCAAACGAAAATCAACTTCATGCACCGAAGGCTTATCATCAAAATGTAATTGACGAATCCGCAGATTTTCTACTATCATATGTTCGGAATGTAAAATCTGGATGAGATCATCGATTTTGTTTTTATCTGAAATGACGACGATGCACGCAGCTTCCTTCGACCGGATTCTTTTCGGTCCAAATTTCCCAAGGGCAGGAGCAATGACTTCGATAACAAAGAGGATGCTTAATACAGCAAATGCTGCTTCAATATAAAATCCTACGCCGACTGCAATCCCGATGCTTGCAGCCCCCCAGATCATAGCAGCTGTCGTCAAGCCGGTAATGTTGTCATTGTCCCTCCTTAAAATTGCGCCGGCACCAAGAAAACCAATTCCGCTTACAATTTGTGCAGCGAGCCGGAGCGGATCCATTGTTACATTAATGTCGTCCCTCGCTGGAACAATGTATGCGGCTTCCATTGAGACAATTGTAAGCAGACAGCTGAAAGTAGAGATGACTGCACTCGTCTTCAATCCGATTGGCTTCTTCTTAATTTCCCTCTCTACACCGATAATTAAACTTAAACCTAAAGCAATTAAGATTTTAATTAACACTTCCGGATACATCGAGTTATTGATAACCCATTCCATATGCTTCCCCCCACTATCATTATCTTGTGTAAGATATGCTATACTCTTTATATTGTCTTTAACCTTAAATGGTTACTATCTAACCTGTATTTCCTTTGAAAGAGAAGTGTTCATCATGGAAAAACCTACAATTCATCCTTATATCCCAATTATCATTGGAGTCATATCAGTGGCGCTTTCAGCGATATTCGTCAAACTGGCAACGGCCGATTCGGGCGTTATCGCTTTTTACCGTATGTTGTTTACGGTGATTCTTATGCTTCCGTTATTCTTGGCTAAATATCGGAAGGAAGTTTTTCTGCTGACGAAGAAAGACTGGATATTTTCAGCGATTGCTGGGGTTTTCCTAGCCTTTCATTTCATACTATGGTTTGAGTCGTTAAACTACACATCTGTCGCAAGTTCAACTGTTCTCGTTACTTTGCAGCCGATCTTTGCGTTTGTCGGTACATATTTCTTCTTTAAAGAGAAGCTGTCAGTAAAAACGATTTTATCTGCAGCTATTGCAATAGTCGGTAGTGTAATTATTAGTTGGAGTGACTTCCAATTGAGTGGCTCCGCTTTTTTTGGTGATATGCTTGCCTTGGCTGCCTGCGCATTAATTACAGCATATCTCCTTTTCGGACAAGAAGTTCGTAAACGACTGTCACTTATTA